>NZ_JAXMNY010000002.1:600000-876926 GCF_034670185.1 Nisaea sp. | reverse complement strand
TGATGGCATCGTCACCTTCGGTCGCTTGCTCGTCGGCGATGACGATGTCTTCGATGTTCGAGACAGTGAGGCCGTCCAGGTCCGAGCGCGTGTCGACATAAAGCGTGTCGTTCCCGGCACCGCCGTCCACGACGCCAGAATCACCGGCATAGATCGCGTCCGCGCCGTCGCCGGCATTGACCGTGTCTGTGCCGGCGGTTGCGTCAATCGTGTCGTCGCCCGCACCGCCGTCGAGAACATCGTTCCCGGCACCGCCGGTGATCTCGTCATTGCCCGCGCCACCGTCCAGCACGTCGTCGCCTGCGAGACCGTCGAGGGTGTCGTTGCCGGCAACGGCGGAGATTGTGTCTGCCTCTGTGGTGCCGGTCAGGCTGTCGTCGCCGGCCGAGCCGGTGAGCGGGCCGGTCGCGAAGGTCAGGCTGGTGGCGCCGCCGTCATCGCTCAGGGCGACCTCGCTGAAGCTGCCTTCCAGGGTGAAGCTGATTTCCGGCCAGCCGTCGCCGTTGGCATCGATGCCAACGGTGGTGATGCCGTTCTCGGTGCTCAGGGTGACCTTGTCGGCGCTGAAGCTGGTGCCGGTGATGCGGACGGTCTCGCCGGCTTCCAGATCGGCGAAATGGTCGCCGTTGATCTCGGCGCCGGTGCCGCTGAACAGATCGTTGCCGGAACCGCCATAGATTGTGTCGCCGGCAGCCCCGCCTTCGAGCGTGTCGTTGCCTGCGTCGCCATAAAGGGTATCGCTGCCATCGCCGCCGAGGAGCGAATCGGCGCCGTCGCCGCCCCCGACCAGATCCGAACCGCCGGCCCCGGAGATGGTGTCCTCGCCGGCCCCGCCGTCGAATGTGTCGTTGCCGTAATCGCCGGTTAACCGGTCATTTCCGGCGCCGCCGTCGATGCTATCGCTGCCGCCGCCGCCGACGACGGTGTCGTCTCCGCTGCCGCCGGACAGGGTGTCATTGCCGGAGGAGGCGATGATCAGGTCGTCATCAGCGCCGCCATCGATCAGGTCGTTGCCGCCGTCGCCGGAGATGGTTTCGTCGCCGTCGCCGCCGCTGAGGGTCTCGCTGCCGTAGGCGCCGCGGATGGAATCATTGCCGGCGCCGCCGTCGACGCTGTCGCTGCCGCCGCCGCTGGAGATGGTGTCGTCGCCGTCGCCGGCCGAAATCGTATCGTCGCCGCTGCCGGCCTTGATCAGGTCGTTTCCGTCGCCGCCGTCGATGCTGTCATTGCCACCACCGCCGGAGAGCGTGTCGTCACCTGCGCCCGCTGAAATCGAATCGTTGC
This sequence comes from Nisaea sp., assembly GCF_034670185.1. Classification (NCBI taxonomy): domain Bacteria; kingdom Pseudomonadati; phylum Pseudomonadota; class Alphaproteobacteria; order Rhodospirillales; family Thalassobaculaceae; genus Nisaea; species Nisaea sp. The sequence continues at coordinate 875,642 of NZ_JAXMNY010000002.1, read as the reverse complement.
CGGAGGCTGCCTTGATCTCGTCGTTACCGTCGCCGCCGTCGATGCTGTCATTGCCGCCGCCGCCGGAAAGCGTGTCGTCGCCGTTGCCGCCGTCGAGCGTGTCGTTGCCGCTTGCCGCCCTGATCAGATCGTTGCCGTCGCCGCCATCAAGGCTGTCATCGCCGCCTCTACCGGAGAGCGTGTCGTTTCCGGCCAGGCCGGATATGACATCCGCGTCGCCGGTGCCGGAGAGCACATCGTCGCCGGCAGTGCCGGAGAGCGGACCGGCGGAGAATTGCAGGTTGGTTCCGCCCTCGGATTTGGTTGCGGTGACGCCCCCGAAGCTGCCGTCGAGCGTGAAGGTAACATCGGCTGTGCCGTTGCCATCCGTATCGATGGTGACCGTGGTGACGCCGTCCGCGCTGGACATCGTCACGGCATCGGCAGAGATACCGGAGTCCGTCAGACGAATGGTCTCGCCGAATGCCAGATCCGTGAAGTGATCGCCGTCCAGTTCCGCGGCCGAACCGGCGAACAGGTCGTTGCCGCTGCCGCCCTCAATCGTGTCCTCGCCGAGGCCGCCAGAAATTGTGTCGTCGCCCGATGCCCCGCTGAGAACATCGTTTCCGGCACCGCCGTCGATGTTGTCGCTGCCATCGCCCGCGAGAATGGAATCCGCACCATCGCCCCCGTAGAAGACATCGCTGCCGCCGCCGCCGGATATTGTGTCATCGCCGGCGCCGCCAGAAAGTGTGTCGCTGCCAGAGGAGGCGATGATCAGGTCGGCATCGTCGCCGCCATCGATAAGGTCGTTGCCGCCGTCACCGGATATTGTGTCTTCACCGGCTCCGCCAAGAAGTGTCTCGCTGCCATAGTCGCCGCGGATATAGTCGTTACCGGCACCGCCATCGATGCTGTCGCTGCCGCCTTTGCCGGAGATGGTATCATCACCGTCACCGCCGGAAATCGTGTCGTTGCCGGACTCGCCCTTGATGCTGTCATCGCCGGCACCGCCGTCGATACTGTCGTTACCGCCCAACCCGGAGATTGTGTCGTCGCTATCGCCGCCGGACAGCGTGTCGTTCGACCAGCCACCGGAGATCAGGTCGTTGCCAGCGCCACCGTCGATGCTGTCGTTGCCGCCGCGACCATAGAGCTTGTCGTCGCCTGCGCCGCCCAGGATGGTGTCGTTATTGTAATCGCCGGAGACTGTGTCGTTACCATCACCGGCATCGATGCTGTCATTGCCCGCTCCGCCGATGATCTGATCGTCATCAGCGCCGCCGAGGATGGTGTCGCTGCCCTGACCGCCTGTGATGCTGTCCTTGCCGGCACCGCCGTCGAAATAGTTGTTTCCGCTATCGTCGCGCAGCGCATCGTTCCCGGCGCCGCCGGAGAGTGTGTCGTTGCCGGATCCGCCGGACAGCGTGTCCTTATCGTCTCCACCCAGGAGAAAATCGTCGCCGTTATTTCCGAAGAGGCTGTTTTTGCCGTCGCCGCCATAGAGAGCGTCGTTGCCGTTGCCGCCGCTCAGCGTGTCCTTATCGTCCTCGCCGTAGAGGATGTCGTCGCCGTCTCCACCGACGAGATAGTCGTCGCCGTCGCCGCCAAATAGCTGGTCATTGCCGCCGGCCCCAGAGAGCGTGTCGCGATCGCCATAGCCATAGATCGAGTCGTCGCCGGACGAACCGGTGATGGCATCACGGCCGTTGTCACCGGTAATCAAACCAGACCTCTGATTGTCTCTATCATGCGACTTGCGCCGTGCCATTCTTTGCTCCAGAGCGCGGGCGAAACCGGCAGGCTTCTCCGGCCGGGACTTCTGTTGACCATACGTTACCTTGAATAGAGATGTTTGAAGATAATTTCAATAAAAATTTATCTAAATACATCCTATTGGGAGGCGACATAGTTTGGAGTTTATCTGAAAAGCCCTAAAAAATAGTTATCTTCATAAAGAAAATCAGAGCAATTCGCGTGCGATAAGCCGTCGCTGCACCACAACATCACAACCGTTCATTTTGTAAGGTGTGATCCAGGCCTTCATTCACAAGCCGGTTGAATTGAGAGGGACGGGCTGGCCGAAACCATTAAACGTCACTGACGGCGTGAGCATCGACGCGCTAGGTTGTTTCCTGCGTGAGGGAACATATGCGGAGCGAAGCGGGTATGAGTATCAAGATCTGGGGGCGGCCGACATCCGCGCGGACACAGAAAGTGCTGCTGGCGATGGCGGAACTGGGGCTGCCGCACGAACTTGTTCTGGCGAGTGGAACGATGGGCGCGCACGGCCATGTGGCGAAAGGCAATCAGGCTTTCGGCGTGGTGGATACAGCTGAATATCGGGCAATGAACCCGAACGGTACGGTCCCGACAATCCTGGATGATGGCTTCGTACTCTGGGAATCGAATGCGATTCTGCAATATCTCGCCATGAAATATGACCCGGACAGGTTCTACGGTTCCGACACAGAGCGCTTCGCCTCGGCAAGCCGCTGGATCATGTGGGAGAACAACGAACTTATCCCGCCGATGCACACTTTGGTGAAACACACCATCCGGCTGCCGGAAGAGCAGCGCGAGCCACAGGTCGCGGAAGCGGCACGGGCGGCGCTCACCCGGGCATGGAGCATTGTCGAGGACCAGCTTTCCCGGACAGGACATATCGCGGATGACAGATGGAGCTACGGCGATATCCCGATGACCATCCGGGTGCATCGCTGGGCACTTCTGGCGGGGGAGGATGCGCTTTCGCCGAACCTCGCCCGATATTACGACCAGGTGTCTGCCCGGCCGAGCTTCGATGCGGTCCGCGACCCGGCGATGCATCTGGCCGGGTAGTAATCGGCGGGTGGAATACCGGGGGCGGTGATCGCCCCCGGGTACTGGATCCTAGATGAACGGCGTATCGATGTAATAGTGACCGCCCTGCACGACTTTCTTCAGGTCGCTGCCATCCATCTCCCAGTAGGAGACGCCGTCGTTGGCGGCGGATGTAATCTGGATATCCGCCTTGCCGTCGCCGTTGACGTCGGCGATGTCGGTAATGCTCTCGCCTGCGCCAAGCGATTTCACGAAGCCCTTGTTGGTCGCCGTCGAGCCGTCCATCTCCCAGACAGTGACTGCACCGGTCGAGGTATTTTCGGCCAGGATGTCCGCTTTGCCATCGCCGTTGAAATCGGCGAGGCCGCGCACTGTCCAGTCGGAGGTCATATCGCCTGCATAGCCGGCATTGAGCAATGTTGCTCCATCCATCTCCCAGACGGAGACCGCGCCATTGTCGTTGCGGATCAGCATGTCGTTCGTGCCGTCGCCGTTGAAGTCCGCGAAGCCCTCGACCGACCAGTCGGAGCTGAGGGTGCCGACATAGCCTTTGTTCGAGGCAATGCCGCCGTTCATTTCCCAGACAGAGACGGAGCCGTCTGCGGTATTGCGCAAGACCAGATCGTCCTTGCCGTCGCCATTCATGTCGGAGACGTGCTCGACATCCCAGTCTGAGTTCAGGATGCCGGCATAGCTCTTGTTCGAGGCCGTGCCGCCGTCCATTTCCCAGACAGAGACGGTGCCGGTATTGCTGTTACGCAGCAGCAGATCGTCCTTACCGTCGCCATTGAAGTCAGCGACCGATTCCAGATCCCAGTCCGCGCCGATGGTGCCCGCATAGCTCTTCTCGAGCGGGGTGGAGCCATCCATGCGCCAGACCGAGGCCGCTCCGCCATTGTCGTTCCGGGCAATGAAGTCTTCCTTGCCGTCGCCGTCGAAATCACCGGTGCCAAGGATGTCCCAGTTATTCCCGAGGAAGCCGGAGAAACCCTTGGTCGGCTCGGCCGTTCCGTCGATCTCCCAGACCGAGACCGCGTCGGTGGCGCTGTTCCGGATCAGCAGATCGTTGGTTCCGTCGCCGTTGAAGTCCTCGATCGCCTCGACCGACCAGTTATTGTCCAGGGTCCCCAGGCTGCTGCGCTCGACAACCACGGAGCCTTCCATGGCCCAGGCCGTGACCCGGCCGCTGTTGTCGTTACGCCAGATCATGTCCTCGTCGCCGTCACCGTCGATATCGGTGGAGGTCAGCAGGGACCAGCCGGATTCCCACGATGCGTTCGCGGTCAGATTGATCTGCTCGACATTCTGGAAGTCGGCGCCGTCGCGCGCCTGGCGGATGTTAATGAAGGCCTGATCGTAGCCGTCGCCGCCATCGATCACGGCATCGTCCGCATCGGCATACAGACTGTCCGAACCGGCGCCGCCGTAAAGGGTGTCGCTGCCGTCGCCGCCGCTGACCCGGTCGTCGCCGTCGCCGCCATAGACCACATCGTCTCCGGCCAGGCCGTTCAACGTGTCGTTACCGCCCAGCCCGTCCAGCACATCGTCGTTCTCGGTTCCACCGAGGGAATCGTCGCCTTCGGTGCCGTAGATGGCCTCGTCTTCTTCCTCGCCGGGGCCGGCAGCAAAAGTGAGAGTGCTGTCGCCGTCGCTGGAAACAGTGACGCTGTCGAAACTGCCGACCAGCAGGAAGGAGGTGTCCGGCACGCCGTCATTATCGGTGTCGACCCAGACCCGCGTGTTCGCCCCATCCGCAATCAGACTGACATCGCCGTCCGCGAGCTCGAGACCGGTGAGGACGATTGAATCACCTGCCTGGTAGTCGCCGATCTGGTCGCCTTCGAGCTCCGCAGCCGTGCCGCGGAAGACATCGTTGCCGGCGCCGCCCACCAGGCTGTCCGCGCCGGTGCCGCCGGAAATCACGTCGTCGCCCGCGCCGCCGATGAGTGTGTCGTTCAGGCTCGCTTCAGCGATTTGCCGCAGCGAGACATTGTCGATCAAGGCGCCGTACTGGTCCGATGTGCCGTCCGCGTCGCCGCCGCTGAAGGCAATGACATGGGCGCCCGCCGTCAGGCTGACGGAAAGGGTCTGGTGCGTCCATTCCCGGGCCGCGTCGTCGATCTCCAGTACCTTCTGGCCGTCCACCCAGACGGTCAGTTCGCTGGTTTCCGAGACCTGATTTCCGAGCTGGCGTGCTGCGAAGTCGAAGCTGAAGCGGAACTCGCCGTCTTCCGCGACATTTACAGTCTGCGCCATCAGCACATTCGTGTCGCCGGAGGTACCGCCGTTTTCCGGGTGGCTGTCGAGTTCGGCGACATGGTTGTCGTCGGCCCAGTCGTCCGGCTGTTGCGGCGCGCCTCCCACGACACCTTGCTGGATCTCGATCGGCGCGGTGCCGCCGCTGGTCGGGGTCAGGTCTTCCGCGGTCCAGCCGTCGATGGCCGTGAAGGTGCCCCAGTTGCCGTGGGTCAGGTTGCCCGGGAGATTCTCGAAATCGCCATTGACGATCAACTCGGGGCCAAGCTCTTCGGACGTTTCGGCGTTGCCGCCGATCAGGGTGTCGTTACCGTCGCCGCCTTCAAGCAGGTCGTTGCCGTCGCCGCCGTCGAGCACGTCATTGCCCTGCTGGCCATAGATGACATCGTCACCGGCATCGCCGATCAGGGTGTCGTCCGCCGCCGCCGACAGGCTCGGATCGGTGGTGACCTCGATGCTGCGGATCAGATAATCGCTGCTGTCATGGGCGTTGCCGTCATCGCCGCCCGCATAATCGGTCGCCGAGAAGACAAGCCTGTCGAAGCCGCCATCCACATCGATGGTGACCGTGGTCTGGTCGCCGCTCGGGGCCGTGAAATCGTCCTCGCCGACAAGTTCGCCGTCCCGATAGGCCGCCCAGTGGCCCTGCTCGCCGCCATTCCCCTCACTGGAGAACAACCGCAGGACATCAACGCTGGCGCCGCTGGCGGTGTTGTCGAAATCGACGATCAGTTCCTCGGAGAAGCCGAGGGCCGGGTCATAACCGAGCTGATTGGGAATGCCGCCCGTTGTCATCGTGCCTTCGACACCGAGCGCATCCCGCTCGATGACGATGTTGTCGACGCTGGCGTCGCTCTGGCTGCCGTTCGAAAGCGCGCGGGTCGCGGTGACCGTGAAGCCGCTGCCGGTCTCGCTGAAATTCGAGGAATCGATGCGGACGGTTGCCGTCTCGACGTCGGAGGCGCTGCCGCCGTCGCCGTAGAGCGTGTCGCTGCCAGCACCGCCTTCAAGACGGTCGCTGCCGAAGCTACCGACAAGAGTGTCGCTGCCTTCGCCGGCAGTCAGCGTATCGTCGCCCGTGCCGCCATCGAGGCTGTCGTTACCCGTCCCGCCGCCGAGCGTATCGTCACCGGAATTGCCGAGCACGGTATCGTCGCCCGCACCGCCAGTGACCGTGTCATTGCCCGCGCCGCCGGAGACCAGATCGTTACCGTCGCCGCCATCGATCGTGTCGTTGCCGGCGAGCCCGTCAATGGTGTCGTCCGCGCTGGTGCCGAGCAGGCTGTCGTCGCCTTCGGTGGCGCTGTTCTCGTCCGGCTCTGCCGGGGTGAAGGAGAGCGTGGTCTTGCCGTGATGGCTGTCCGCTTCGACCGCGGTGAAGGCGCTATTCAGGACAAAGGTCGCTTCGGCATGGCCGTTATGGTTGGTGTCGATGGAGACCGTGGTCCTGCCGTCGGCGACCGTCAGGGTGATGTCGTCCGCGTCGATACTGCTGTCGACAACCACGACGTCGCCGTCTTCAGCACTGTAATCCTCGATGACATCGCCGTTGAGATCCGAGAGTTCGCCGTAGAACCGGTCCGCGCCGGCACCGCCGGAGAGCGTGTCGCTGCCGGATTCGCCTTCCAGGACGTCGTCGCCCGCGCCGCCGACCAGCACGTCGTTGCCGCTGCCGGCCGTCAGGGTGTCGTTGCCGTCACCACCGTCGAGACTGTCATCGCCGCGTCCGCCGCCGAGGGTATCTTCGCCGTCGCCGCCGAAAACGATGTCATTTCCATCGCCGCCGGTGACCGTGTCGTCTCCAGCGCCGCCATCGAGAACATCGTCGCCGTCATCGCCGGAAATGCTGTCATTGCCCGCGCCGCCGGACATCGTGTCGTCGCCGTCATTGCCGCGCAGATAGTCGTCGCCGTCGCCGCCGTCGACATTGTCGTCACCGTCGCCGGCAAGCACATAATCATCGTCCGCACCGGCATCGACCGTGTCGTTGCCGTCGCCCCCGACAAGGTAATCGTTACCGTCGCCGCCGATGATCGAGTCGTCGCCATCCTGTCCGGACAGACTGTCACGATCCGCACCGCCGTTCAGGACGTCGTTGCCGTCGCCGCCCTGCAATTTGTCACGGCCTGCGCCGCCGTCGAGAGTGTCGTCACCGGCATTACCGACCAGGGTATCCTTGCCGTCGCCGCCTTCAATACTGTCGTCGCCGTCCTGGCCACTGATCTTGTCGTTTCCGTCGCGACCGTAGACGGTGTCATTCCCGGCACCGCCGCTGACATGGTCGGAATCGGCGCCACTGTCTATCAGATCGTCGCCGTCACCGCCGGTGATCCGGTCGTAGTCCGCGCCGCCGTAAAGCGTGTCGTTACCGTCACCGCCGACGATATAGTCTCGTCCGTCGCCGCCATCGACCAGATCGTTGCCGTCACCACCGCTCAGATAGTCGTTACCGGCGCCGCCATCGAGGCTGTCATCGCCTTCACCGCCATCCAGAAGATCGCTGTCTGCGCCACCATCCAGAAGGTCGTTACCTTCGCCGCCTGACAGGTGGTCGTAGCCGTTGCCGCCGCTGAGGCTGTCATCGCCAGCTTCACCGTAAAGCCGGTCATTGCCGTCCATGCCGGAGACCAAGTCGTCGCCTTCGCCGCCGTAAACCGTATCGTTGTCGGAGAGCGCGCTGATCGTGTCATCGCCCTCGGTTCCGGTGATGTCGTCACGGTTCGGCGTGCCGATAATCACCCGGCCCTGCACTTCCTCGGTGAAGACGAGGTCCGTGCTGCCGCTGCCGTCGCTGGCAATGACGCCGCGATATTCACCGTCGATCGTGAAGGTGGTGTCCGCGCTGCCGCTGCCGGTGCTGTCAATCGCGACCGTGGTCTGGCCGTTATCGACCGTCAGGGTCACGGCGTCCGCGCCGAACGTGGCATTGGTGACGGAGACGATCTCGCCGCCGGTATAATCCGCCAGTGTGTCGCCGTTCAGATCAGCGGCGCTGCCTTTGAAGAGGTCTTCGCCCTCGCCGCCGCGCAGCGTGTCCGCGCCGGTACCGCCGTTAAGCGTGTCGTTGCCGTCACCACCTTCAAGATTGTCGTCGCCGCTGCCGCCTTCGAGCAGATCCTCACCGTCACCGCCATCGAGCGTGTCGGCATCGCTGCCGCCGTTGAGCGTGTCCGCGCCATCGCCGCCGAGCAGGCTGTCGTTGCCGCTGTTGCCGTCGAGCCTGTCGTCGCCCGCGCCGCCGTCGGCCGTGTCGTCGCCGGAATTGCCGGCCAGCCAGTCATTGTCGGCCCCGCCGTCGAGATAATCCTCGCCCTGGTTGCCCCAGAGCACGTCGTTTCCGTCGCCGCCGATCAGCGTGGCGTCGTCATAGCCGTACCGGCTGCTGGCGAGATCGAGCACATCGTCGCCTGCACCGCCATCGATGACTTCGATGCCCTGCAGTCGCTCCCCGCCGAAATCGAGGGCGATATTGTCGTTGCCGTCGGTACCGGTCAGCGTGTCGATGCCGGTATCGCCGTCATCCTTGTAATTGTCGTACTGGGCATGGCCCGGATTGGTCGGGTCGAAAGTCTCCGCATCGCCGACCGAGGTCGGGTTTTCCGGATCGCCGGTCTGCAGGTGGCGGATGTTGCTGTTCGAGTCGACGCTCCATTCATAGAGGTCGCCGCCTTCGCCGCCATTCAGGCTGTCCCGTCCGGCGCCGCCGGAAAGCGTGTCGGAGCCTTCGCCACCGATCAGCGTGTCGTCGCCAGCACCGCCGTCGAGACGGTCATCCCCAGCATCGCCGGAAAGCGCATCGCTGCCATCGCCGCCGAACAGGGTGTCATTGCCCGCGCCGCCTTCGGCCACGTCGTTGCCGTCGCCGCCGACCAAGGTGTCGTCGCCATCGCCTGCGGTCAGAATGTCGTTACCGGTGCCGCCGTCGAGGCTATCGTTACCGGTGCCGCCGCCAAGCGTATCCTCGCCTGCGCCTCCAAGCACGGTGTCGTCGCCCGCGCCGCCGGTGACTGTGTCGTTTCCGTCGCCGCCATCGACCAGATCGTTGCCGTCACCGCCATCGATTGTGTCATCACCGCCGAGGCCTGTGAGCGTATCGTCGCCGTCCGTGCCGACGAGGCTGTCATCGCCTTCGGACGCCGTGACGTCCGGCGAGAAGGAGAGGGAGGTCGCGCCATCCTCCGTCACCGTACTGACCGAGTTGAACTCGCCGGCCATGGTGAAAGTGGCTTCGGCGCTGCCGTCACCATTCGTATCGATCACAACGGTGGTTTCGCCGTTTGCAACCGTCAGGGTCACTGCAGCGTCATCGAATTCGGCATTGGCAATAACAAGATCGCCGTCTTCCGGATTGTAGTCGGTGATGTTGTCGCCGTTCAGATCGGTGAGGGAGCCGACGAAGCTGTCCGCGCCAGCGCCGCCGGCAAGCGTGTCCGCGCCCGCGCCGCCCTCAAGCAGATCATCGTCGTCACTGCCGTCCAGCACATCGTCGCCGATGCCGCCGGAAAGCTCGTCACTGCCGGCACCGCCCGCAAGACTGTCCGAACCTTCGCCGCCATCGAGCGTGTCGTTTCCGTCGCCGCCGTCGAGCGTGTCCGCGCCATTGCCTGCGACCAGGCTGTCGTCGCCAGCGCCGCCGTCCAGCGCGTCATTACCGGTGCCGCCGTCGAGAACATCATTGCCGTCGCCGCCGTCCAGCGTGTCGTCGCCGTCACCGGCAGCAACAGTGTCGTCGCCCGCACCTGCCGCAAGGCTGTCGTTACCCGTATGGCCGTCGAGGCTGTCATCGCCGTCGCCGCCATCAAGCACATCATTGCCATCGCCGCCGCTCAGGGTGTCATCACCCGCACCGGCCGACAGGGTGTCGTTGCCGGTATGGCCGTCGAGACTGTCGTTGTCCGCGCCGCCATCGAGGAAATCATTCCCGTCGCCGCCGCTGAGGGTGTCGTCGCCTGCACCGGCCGTCAGGATGTCGTCGCCGGTATGACCGTCGAGACTGTCATTGCCGGTGCCGCCGCCAAGGGTGTCGTTACCCTCGCCACCGAGCACGGTGTCGTCGCCTGCACCGCCGGTGAGCGTGTCGTCGCCAAGCCCGCCGTCGACGAGATCATTGCCGTCGCCACCGTCCAGCGTGTCATTGCCCTGGCCGGCCGTCAGCGTGTCGTTCCCGCTGCCGCCATCGAGGCTGTCGTCGCCGAGGCCGCCGCCGAGCGTATCGTCGCCCGCGCCGCCGAGCACGGTATCGTCCCCGTTGCCGCCGGTGACCGTGTCGTTGCCGTCGCCGCCGTCGAGCAGGTCGTTGCCGTCCCCGCCATTGATGGTGTCGTCGCCGCCGAGGCCGGAGATGGTGTCGTCGCCGCTGGTCCCCGTCAGGCTGTCATCGCCTTCGGACGCCGTGACGTCCGGCGAGAAAGAAATCGAGGTCGCGCCGTTGTCGGTCGATGTGGTGACCGAGTGGTACTCGCCATTGACCGTGAAGGTTGCGTTCTCGCCGCCCGCGTCGATGGAGACCGTGGTCTGGCCGTTCGCATAATCCAGCGTGACTGCATCGTCGCCGAATTCGGCATTGGCGATGACCAGATCACCTTCATCCGCGTCGTAGTCGGCAATAAGGTCGCCGTTCAGGTCCGCGACATCGCCAACGAAACTGTCCGCGCCGGAGCCGCCAGCGAGAATGTCGGACCCTGCGCCGCCTTCAAGAAGGTCGTCGCCGTCTCCGCCATCAAGGTTGTCATCGCCGGCACCGCCACTGAGGGTGTCTGCGCCTTCGCCCGCGGTCAGGGTGTCGTTGTCCGCACCGCCATCAAGGATGTCATTACCGAGGCCGCCGCCCAGGGTGTCTTCACCCGCGCCGCCGAGAACCGTGTCGTCGCCCGCGCCGCCGGTGACCGTGTCGTCGCCATCCATGCCGTCGACCAGATCGTTGCCGTCGCCGCCATCGATGGTGTCATTGCCGGCAAGACCGGAGATCGTGTCGTCACCATCGGTGCCCAGGAGGCTGTCGTCGCCCGGTGTCGCCGTGACATCCGGCGAGAAGGAGATCGAGGTCGCGCCGTTTTCGGTGGTGGTGCTGACCGAATGGTACTCGCCATTAACCGTGAAGGTCGCGTCAGCGTTGCCGTCGCCGGTCGAGTCGATGGAGACGGTCGTGGTGCCGTTATCGACGGTCAGGCTGACCGCATCGTCGCCGAATTCGGCATTGGCGATGACGAGATCGCCTTCGTCCGCGTCGTAGTCGGAAATGAGGTCGCCGTTCAGGTCCGCGACATCGCCGACAAAGCTGTCTGCACCGTCGCCACCGGTGAGCGTATCGGAACCTGCGCCGCCTTCGAGAAGGTCGTCGCCGGATCCGCCATCGAGGCTGTCCGCACCGTCGCCGCCGCTGAGCGTATCGTCGCCTGTGCCGCCCGAGACCTGGTCGTCGCCAGCGCCGCCTTCGGCAAGATCGTCACCGCTGCCGCCAGCCAGAGTATCGCTACCCTCGCCAGCAGTCAGGATGTCGTTTCCGTCGCCGCCATCGAGACTGTCATCGCCAGTGCCGCCGCCGAGCGTGTCTTCGCCCGCGCCGCCAAGCACGGTGTCATCCCCGGCGCCGCCGGTGACCGTGTCGTCGCCGTCCATGCCGTCGACCAGATCGTTGCCGTCACCGCCATCAATGGTGTCGTCGCCATCGCCGCCGAGGGCTGTGTCATCTCCATCGCCGGCAGAGATCAGATCGTTATCTGCGCCACCATCCAGGCTGTCGGCACCCGCGCCGCCGTCGAGCACGTCATCGCCCGCGCCGCCAATCAGGGTGTCGTCGCTGCCGGATGCGGTGGTTTCGGTCGTGAATTCGATGCTCTTGACCAGATAGTCGCTGGCATCGCTGCCGCCATTCGGGCCGTCTGCATAATCGGTCGCGGTGAAGACCAGCTTGTCGAAGCCGCCGGATACATCGATGGTCAGAGTGGCCGAACCACCGCTGTCGGAGGTGAAGTCGCTTTCGCCGACAACCTCGCCGTCGCGATAGGCCGTCCAGTGACCCTGTTCGCCGCCATTGCCTTCATTGCCGAACAGGCGCGCGATCTCGACGGTCGCACCGGTGCCGAGATTATCGAACTCGACAATCAGCTCTTCGGAGAAGCCGAGACCCGGATCGTAACCGAGCTGGCCTGACGGCCCACCGGTTGCGCCGTCAACACCGAGACCTTCCGAGCTCGAGGTCACATGATCGACGCTCGGCTCGCTGCGGTCGCCGTTTTCCAGGGAGCGGGTCGCGGTGATGCGGAATCCGCTGTCGGTTGAGGTGAAGTTGCTACCGTCGATGCGGCCGGTTTCGGTCACGGGCGCATCGCTGCCGTCGCCACCGGTCAGGCTGTCATTGCCTGCGCCACCTTCAAGAGAGTCATTTCCGGCGCCGCCATCAAGCGAGTCGTCGCCATCGCCGCCATCGAGTGTGTCGTCGCCGTCGCCGCCGAGCGCGGTGTCGTTCCCGGCGCCGCCGGTGACCGTGTCGTCGCCGTCCATGCCGTCGATCAGATCGTCGCCCGCGAGGCCGTCGATGGTGTCGTCGCCTGCCAGACCGGTGATCGTGTCGTCGCCGTCCGTGCCGACGAGGCTGTCATCGCCCGGCGTTGCGCCGCCTGTGACGGTGTCATTGCCGTCGCCACCGGAAACGGTGTCGTTGCCGTCGCCACCGGAGACAGTGTCGTTTCCGTCGCCACCAGAGACGGTGTCGTTTCCGTCGCCACCAGAGACGGTGTCGTTTCCGTCGCCACCGGAAACGGTGTCGTTGCCGTCGCCACCAGAGACAGTGTCGTTTCCGTCGCCGCCGGAGACAGTGTCGTTTCCGTCGCCGCCGGAGACAGTGTCGTTTCCGTCGCCGCCGGAGACAGTGTCGTTTCCGTCGCCGCCGGAGACAGTGTCGTTTCCGTCGCCACCGGAGACAGTGTCGTTGCCGTCGCCACCGGAGACGGTGTCGTTTCCGTCGCCGCCGGAGACAGTGTCGTTGCCGTCGCCGCCGGAGACAGTGTCGTTTCCGTCGCCGCCGGAGACGGTGTCGTTTCCGTCGCCACCGGAGACGGTGTCGTTTCCGTCGCCACCAGAGACGGTGTCGTTTCCGTCGCCACCAGAGACGGTGTCGTTTCCGTCGCCACCAGAGACGGTGTCGTTTCCGTCGCCACCGGAGACAGTGTCGTTTCCGTCGCCACCGGAGACGGTGTCGTTTCCGTCGCCACCGGAGACAGTGTCGTTTCCGTCGCCACCGGAGACAGTGTCGTTTCCGTCGCCACCGGAGACAGTGTCGTTTCCGTCGCCACCAGAGACGGTGTCGTTTCCGTCGCCACCGGAGATGGTGTCGTTGCCAAAGAGAAGGCGGGTGTTGCCATCGACTTCGCTCGTCGTGACGGAGCTGTAATCGCCGAGGACAGTGAAGGTCGTGTCCGCTGTTCCGTTGCCCGTGGTGTCGACAGAAACAGTGGTCTTGCCGTCAGCAGATTCGAACGAGAAGGCGTCGGCACTCAGAATCACGCCGTCGACCTGAATCGCGTCGCCGCCATCCTGATCATAGTCGGCGATGATATCGCCGTTGAGCTCGGCCGCCGTGCCCGAGAAAGTGTCCACGCCGTCGCCACCATAAAGAAGGTCGCTGCCAGCGCCGCCCCGGACCACATCGTCGCCGGTGCCGCCGAGGACCGTATCGTCACCCGCGCCGCCATCGACCGTATCGTCACCGGCGCTGCCGAACAGCAAGTCGCTGTCGTCACCGCCATCGACCAGATCATTGCCGTCGCCGCCAACCAGCGTATCGCTGCCCGCGCCGCCAAGAAGGGTGTCTTCGCCTTCTTCGCCAAGCATCAGGTCGTCGCCGTCGCCGCCAATCACGGAATCGTTGCCAATACCGCCGACCAATGTGTCGTCGCCGGTGCCGCCGTCGATGGTGTCGTCGCCTGCACCGCCAAAGGCGATGTCATTACCGGCGCCGCCGTCGAGAAGATCGTTGCCGCTGGCTGCGACACTTCCGCCGCCTGTCGTGTCGTCGCCGATCAACACATCGTCGCTGTCACCGCCGCTCAGCGTATCGTCGCCGCCATCGCCGGAAATTGTGTCGTCACCGGTGCCGCCGGTGACCGTGAAATCATCTTCGTCGAACCCGCCGTCGCTTGTGTCTTCACCAACTACCGTGTCATCGCCGTCAGCTCCGGAAACGCTGTCGCCGCCATCGGACCCGGAGACACTGTCGCCACCATCGGAGCCGGAGACACTGTCGCCACCATCGGAGCCGGAGACGCTGTCGCCGCCATCGGAGCCGGAGACACTGTCGCCACCATCGGAGCCGGAGACACTGTCGCCACCATCGGAGCCGGAGACACTGTCGCCACCATCGGAGCCGGAGACGCTGTCGCCGCCGTCGGAGCCGGATACACTGTCGCCGCCATCGGACCCGGAGACACTGTCGCCACCATCGGACCCGGAGACGCTGTCGCCGCCGTTGGAGCCGGAGACGCTGTCGCCGCCATCGGAGCCGGATACACTGTCGCCGCCATCGGACCCGGAGACACTGTCGCCACCATCGGACCCGGAGACGCTGTCGCCGCCGTTGGAGCCGGAGACGCTGTCGCCGCCATCGGAGCCGGAGACACTGTCGCCGCCGTCAGAGCCGGAAATACTGTCGCCGCCGTCGGAGCCGGAGACGCTGTCGCCGCCGTCGGAGCCAGAGACGCTGTCGCCGCCGTCGGAGCCGGAGACGCTGTCGCCGCCATCGGAGCCGGATACACTGTCGCCGCCGTTGGAGCCAGAGACGCTGTCGCCGCCGTCGGAGCCGGAGGCACTGTCGCCGCCGTCAGAGCCGGAGACGCTGTCGCCGCCGTCGGAGCCGGAGACACTGTCGCCGCCGTCGGAGCCGGAGACACTGTCGCCGCCGTCAGAGCCGGAGACGCTGTCGCCCCCATCGGATCCAGAGACGATATCGCCGCCGTCGGAGCCGGAAACACTGCCTTCGTCTTCGTTGAATTCATCCCAGTCGTTGCCGATCACGGTGTCTTCGACGCCGTCACCAAAGAGCGTGTCGTTGCCAGCTTCGCCGCTGAGCGTATCGTCGCCCGCGCCGCCGATCAGCAGATCGTCGTCGCTACCGCCGACAAGACTGTCGTTTCCGCTACCGCCCTCAAGCGTATCGTTGCCCGCATCGCCGGACAGGCTGTCATCGCCGCTGCCGCCATCCAGACTGTCGTCGCCAGATCCGCCTTCGGCAACGTCGTCGCCGCTGCCGCCGATCAATGTGTCGTCTCCGGCGCCAGCCGTCAGCGTGTCGTTATCCGCGCCGCCATCAAGACTGTCGTTACCGTCGCCGCCGCCGAGCGTATCCTCGCCGTCACCGCCGAGAACCGTGTCGTCACCAGCGCCGCCGGTTACCGTGTCGTTGCCCGTACCGCCATCGACCAGATCGTTTCCGTCGCCACCATCAAGGGTGTCGTCGCCATCTCCGCCAAGCACGGTGTCGTTACCCGCGCCGCCAAAGGCAATGTCGTTATCGGCGCCGCCATCAACGCTGTCATTACCGTCACCGCCGTTGAGCGTATCCTGACCCGTATTGCCGAGAACCGTGTCGTCGCCCGCGCCGCCGTCAAGGCTGTCGTCGCCCGCGCCGCCATCGACCAGATCGTTTCCGTCGCCGCCATCGAGCGTATCGTCGCCCGCGCCGCCAAGCACAGTGTCTTCGCCGGAACCACCCTCGGCGCTGTCATTGCCTTCGCCGCCGAGCACGGTGTCGTCACCGCTGCCGCCGTCGAGCACATCGTCGCCCGAACCGCCAACGACAAGATCGTCGTCCGCACCGCCGTCCAGCGTGTCGTCACCAGCGCCACCGCTGACTGTATCCGCACCATCGCCGCCTTCGAGAACGTCATTTCCGGCGCCGCCGTCGATCGTGTCGTTGCCGGCATCGGCGACTACGCTGTCATTGCCGTCACCGCCGTCGAGGCTGTCGTTGCCGAGACCGCCAAGCAGCGTATCGTTGCCGCCCTCGCCATCCATGGTGTCGTTGCCGTCCCCACCGATCAGGAAATCGTCGCCGTCACCGCCGGAAATATCGTCGCTGCCGGCACCGCCGTTCAGCGTATCGTCATCGGCCGTTCCGGAGAGCGTATCGTCAAGGGAGTCCGTGCTGAATTTCAGCTCGGTGTTGCCGCCGTTCTGGGTGACCTGGGCGCCAAGGAATTCGCCATTGACTGTGAAGGTCACATTCGGTGCGCCGTCGCCATCTGTATCGATCTCAACGGTGGTCTGGCCGTTTTCGGGCGTGAGCGTAACCGCGCTTTCAGAGAATAACGTATCGTCGAAGCGCAGAACGTCCTGATCGTCATAATCGGCGATCAGATCGCCGTTGAAAGAGTCGGGCGTGCCCGAGAAAGTGTCCGCGCCGGAACCGCCGACCAGTGTATCGCTGCCTGCGCCGCCCTCGAGCAAATCATCGCCGGAACCGCCAACGAGGCTGTCGTTGCCGTCGCCGCCAAGCAACACGTCGTTTCCGCCTGCGCCCGACAGTGTGTCGTCACCGGCGCCGCCCTCGAACCGGTCCGCATAGGCGCTGCCATTGACCTGATCGTCACCAGCGCCCGCATTGAAACCGAGGCCGATGAAATCGGCATCGATGACATCGTTGCCATTGGTGATGGAGCCGAACACATCCATCAGCTGGTCGTCGGTGATGGTCACGCCATCGTCGGTAAACTCAAACCCTTCGACGCGGCGGAAATCCTCCGTCCAACGCTGGATCTGAACGAGATCGTCGTAATCGTCCAAGCTTGCCGCACCGGGCTGCCAGATGGAAACATTCAGCGTTGAGCCATCGAGCGAGAAGGTGGTGTTCTGAAGGATATCGTCGCCTACAAGCTGCAGGCTGTCTGCCTCACCGCCATTTTTATCGATTGGTGAGTAAACCGCGCCGAGAGGGGACTGGCCTGTGAAGACATATTCGTCGAGGATTGTGTCGCGGCCTTCGCCGGCGCGGTAGACGTAGCTGTCGTTACCGCCGCCGCCGCGCAACTCGTCGTCGCCCGCGCCGCCGGAGAGAGTGTCGCTTGCGGCCGCTTCGTTGATCGTGCCGCGCTGGCCGGCGCTGCCGCGAATGGTATCATTGCCATCGTTGCCCATAAGGACATCTTCACCGGCGCCACCGTCGATAAAGTCGTCTCCGCCGCCGCCGCTGATCGTGTCCTTGCCGGTTCCGCCGTAGATCGAGTCCGCGCCATCACCGCCGTCGCCCAGATTTCTGCCGTTGCCGAGGCGGATGGTGTCGTCGCCATCGCCACCGGAAAGCGTATCGTTGCCTCCCGCAGCTGAGAGGAAATCGTTGCCGCCGGCACCGTCCATTTCGGTATTGTCAGTGCCGCTCCACGTCAGCGCATCGTCTCCGGCACTGCCGGAAATGTTCTGCAGGAT
This sequence comes from Nisaea sp., assembly GCF_034670185.1. Lineage (NCBI taxonomy): Bacteria > Pseudomonadati > Pseudomonadota > Alphaproteobacteria > Rhodospirillales > Thalassobaculaceae > Nisaea > Nisaea sp. The sequence continues at coordinate 858,167 of NZ_JAXMNY010000002.1, read as the reverse complement.
ATCGGTAACATCCATCTGGCTGCCGTCACCGAATTCGAAAGTCTCGATGCGGTTCAGCGAGTCACGCCAGTCGATGATGGTGATCTGGTCATCCAGATCGAGAATGTCCGACACACCGTCTCGAATGCCGACGATCAGATCGTCGCCGACCAGATCGATCCAGATGTCGCTTGCGGTAATCCCGTCCTCGAAGGAGAGAACGTCATTGCCGGCAAACTGGTCGCGGGTAAAGAGGACGACTTGCCCGCCCGGCGCCATCTGGGTGTTGATATATTCGTCGTGGATTTGATCCTGACCGTCACCGACACCATAGCGGTAGACATCGTCACCGCCACCGCCACGCAGGGTATCCGCCCCGGCGCCACCGCTCAGGGTGTCGTTTCCTGCTTCCTCATTGACGTTGCCGCGCTCACCGCCGGAGCCGCGCAGCAAGTCGTCACCGTCACCACCGTCGATACTGTCGTCGCCGTCACCGCCATCGATGGTATCGTCGCCAGAGCCGCCGCCGAGTGTATCGTCGCCATCTTCGCCAAAGAGGAGGTCGCCCCCCTCGTCGCCGAAAACGGCGTCACTGCCAGCGCCGGCATTCACGGTGTCGGAGCCGACTCCGCCGTCGATTGAATCAGACCCGGAACCCGAGTTGACCGAGTCGTCACCGTCTCCGGACGAGACTGTGATTTCCTCGCTGGTGTTCCAGTCGATTGTGTCGTCGCCGTTGGAGCCGGAGATGTTTTCCAGAATGTCGGCCGACGTCCAGATCGTTCCATCGTCGAATTCGAACTGCTCGATCCGGGTATCCGTGTCGGCCCAGCCCTGGATCACCACCAGATCATCGGAATCGAACAGATCGACGCCCGGCTGTTTAATTGCGACGTAAAGATCGCCGCCGCTTACCGTGATCCAGAGATCGTCGGCTGATAGTCCCGAGCCGAAGCGCAGCGTGTCGAAACCGCCATCCACCTGCTGGACCGGCTGCAGGCCGCCAAGCGGATTCTTCGGATAGATGTGATATTCGTCGAGAATTTCGTCCCGGCCGCCGCCGATCCGGAACTCGTAGGTGTCGTTACCGCCACCAGCGCGCAGGGTGTCGTTGCCCGCGCCACCGTCCAGCGTATCGTCATATGCCAGCTCGTTGACTGACGAATCCGCGCCAGCGCTGCCAAGCAGAAGATCATCACCGGTACCGCCGATGAGCGAGTCCGCTCCGGCGCCACCATCAATGGTGTCCGCACCCGCGCCCCCGTTGATGGTGTCCGCAGCTGCGGTACCATTCAACCTGTCGTTTCCGTTCGTTCCGTTCAGCTCAGCCATTTAATCTCTCGCGGAGAGCAGATGTTGGGTGTCGGTTCCACCGAACCGCAATTTATCGCATGAAAAGATGAAAAAATTACGAACAGCGTCGTAGTAGGGTGCGCATTCTGCATACATTTTTGTGTCTCATTCTGCGACATTAATGCTTGTATCACAATATTTTAGGGATACGTTGATAACTATGAAGAAAAACTGCATAAAAAGCCATCTAATTCTTTTCGATATATCGAATCAGAGGTTTGCTTGATGCGGAAAGCGGCATTTGGGATAACACATCCGCGCCGTCGTCGAGAATTGGGTGGCGCGGACTGATCCTGCCTATATGCCGCGTACTTTATCCGGCTGGAATGGGCGTAATCTGCAGAGCCGGAGTTCGAGACAGCATGGACCTGACCGCCTATTTCGACAGCGAGTTGAGCGAGCATCTGAAAGTGGCCGAAGCAGTACGGGCGAGCCTGGCGGGTCCGTTCGCATCCCTGACCGAGAGCTGTGTTTCTTCGCTCCGGGGAGGGGGCAAGATCCTGTTCTTCGGAAATGGTGGCAGTGCATCCGATGCCCAGCATCTCGCGACCGAACTTACAATCCGATACATCAAGGATCGCCCGGCCATCTCAGCCATCGCTCTGACCACCGACGGGTCGGCGCTGACTGCGGCGGGCAACGATCTCGGGTTTGACAAACTCTTCTCCAGGCAAATCGAAGCGCTTGGCCGACCGGGTGACGTCGCCATTGGCATCTCGACTTCCGGGCGCTCGCCGAATGTCATCGAGGGTCTCAGGATGGCGCGGGAAAAGGGGCTTGTTGCTGCCGGCCTCGCAGGGCGGACTGGTGGAGACATGGTCGGCCTCGCGGACCCTCTGATTATGGTGCCGCACGACGCGGCGGCGAGAATCCAGGAAATGCACATCACCATCGGTCAGGCGCTTTGCGGCGCTATTGAAATCCAGCTTGGCCTCGTGGAGGCATAAATGACGCGCGATTCCGACCTCTCCGCCAAAGTCGAGTCCCTCTCCGGGGTTCGCCTTCTCTGTGTCGGCGATGCCATGCTCGACCGGTTTGTCTACGGGGCGGTCGACCGGATCTCGCCGGAAGCGCCGGTCCCGGTTCTGCGGATCGAGCGCGAGACAGCGATGCTTGGCGGTGCCGGGAACGTGGTCCGCAATCTGGTCGCGCTTGGCGCGGAGGCCTGTTTCATTTCCGTGATCGGGCGCGACGCGGCTGGACGGGAGCTGACCGGTCTGGTGGCGGAAGAGCCGGGCGTTGAAAGTCATCTGCTGACGGTTCCTGGGCGTGAGACGACGATCAAGACCCGGTATGTCGCCGGCGCGCAGCAATTGCTGCGCGCGGATCAGGAGAATGTGCATGCGATTGATGCCGGTCTCGAGGAAGACCTGATCTCGCGGGCCGTTGCCGATCTCGAAGACTCTTCTGCGCTTGTGCTGTCGGACTATGGCAAGGGGCTGCTGACGGATTCCATTCTGGGAGCGCTGATTTCGGCGGCTCGGAACAAGGGCCGCCCGACCATTGTCGATCCGAAAGGCACGGACTACACGCGTTATCGCGGCGCAACGGCCATCACGCCGAACAGGCGCGAGCTGTCCGAAGCGAGCGGTATGCCAGCCGGATCGACCGATGAAATCGTGGCGGCCGCGCGGCACATCATCGAGACCGCGGGGATCGGAGCTGTGCTCGTTACCCGGAGCCAGGACGGCATGACCTATGTGTCCGGCAACCCGGATGAGGAGCCGCTGCATTTCGACGCGGTGGCGCGGGAAGTCTTCGATGTTTCGGGCGCCGGCGATACGGTTGTTGCGGTGCTCGCGGCATCCCTTGGCCGCGGAATTCCCGTCGCCGAGGGGATCGAGCTGGCGAATGCGGCTGCCGGGATTGTGGTTGGCAAGATGGGTACCGCAGTGGCCTATGCCTCTGAACTGGCGGCCGCATTCCGGGCTCACGATCTGCTGCAGGGCGAGGTCAAGGTCGCGTCGCCCGATATGATTGCCAAGCGGGCGGAAGAGTGGCGCAAGCAGGGCCTCAAGGTGGGCTTCACGAATGGCTGTTTCGACCTGCTGCATCCAGGGCACGTTTCCCTGATGCGCCAGGCCAAGGCCGCGTGTGATCGCCTGATCGTCGGCCTGAACAGCGATGCCTCGGTATCACGCCTTAAAGGCCCGGCCCGCCCGGTGCAGTCGGAGGCCGCGCGCGCGTCGGTATTGGCGTCCCTCGCGTCGGTGGATGGGATCGCGATTTTCAGCGAGGATACGCCGCAGGAACTGATCGAGATGATCCGTCCCGACGTGTTGGTGAAAGGCGCCGACTATACGGTCGAGACCGTGGTCGGAGCCGATTTCGTTCAATCCTATGGCGGAAAAGTCGTGCTGGCCGGGCTCGAGGACGGCCACAGCACCACGGCGACCATCGCCCGGATGAACGCGGGCCGGTAATCTGGTTGTATCCTGATCGGCCCCGTTGCGTTCCTGCCCTATCGGGGCAAGAATACCGAACCTGATTGCACTCCCCCGTTCCGCCCGGAACCAAATCGGGGAGGCCTAAAAGAATTCTAGAGGGAGATCTCCGATGGCATACGGTCTGGACGAATTCTGTCGCGAAAGCCATGACGCTCTGGCGCGCGACAACAGTCCCGCAGGCCGGGAAGCAGTCCGCAAGAACCTCGAAAAGCTGCTGATGAACCAGGCTTTTGTCGAGGACGTTTGCGGCAAGGACGCACCGATTGGCGTGACCGAGCTTTACCGTGACGATGAGCTCGAATTTGTCGTTCTGGCCCATGTGAATGACAAGCCGCATGCCTCGCCACCGCACGATCACGGTACCTCCTGGGCAATCTACGGTCAGGCCAAGGAATATACCGACATGAGCGAGTTCAGCCGGGCCGATGGCGGCGACGGGGATGGCGACGTGAAGATCGAGCATGTGAAGACCTACAGGCTCGCGCCGGGTCAGGCCGGTCTTTACGATGTGCGGGCCATTCACGCGATCGATTATCCGGCCCAGGCCTGCTTTGTGCGGGTGACAGGGCGGCCGCTGGAGAACGAGCCGCGGCTGCGTTATGACATGGAAACCGGTAAAGCCATGTTCATCGCTAACCGCTCCGCGAGCTGACCGCGTTCGCAAGCAAGTGACCGAGATCCCGGGCCGCGCCCGTCGTTTCGACGACGGACGGGCGGGCGGCCCGGATACGGGAGACAATGTCCGCCCGCATCGTCGGGTTGTTGGCGATCTCCGTTGCCTTCGCCGCATAGTCCACGCGCCCTGAAGCGATGCAATCCTCGACGCCCATTGTCCGGTAAAGCCCCATGGTCATGCGCCCACGCATGTAGCCGCTTGGCCAGGTGATAGCAGGCGTTCCCGCTGCAAACCCTCCGAGCGTGGTGTTACTGCCGCCGAAATGGATCGGGTCCAACATGACCTCCGCAGCGCCTAGCAGCCGCATATAGTCGGCCTTTGGAAGGAACGGCACAAACCGCACCCGTTCCATGTCAGCCCCCAGGACGGGAGCGAGCCGGGCCTTCACCTGTTCTGTCCATGCGATGTTCGCGCCCCCGATCAAGCCGATCATGCCGCGCGGGTCTGCTTTCAGAATCTCGCCGAGCCAGAGGTCGAACTCCGGATGCAATTTGAAGAGATTTTGCGGACAGAGATAAAGCGGCCGATTGTCCGGCAGGCCGAAATCGGATTTCGCGCCGGCTGGCGGGACGCGCTCATCGCGGTAATTCATCGGAATGCTGGGGCTGCGCACCAGACGTTCTGAATAGTGCGCTTCCGCTCCCTCTGGCTCAAAACAGTCCGGAGAGAGATAGGCGTCCACGGTGCTGATGCCGGTGGTTACGGGGTGGCCCCAGGTGACCCATTGCACCGGAGCCAGCCGTGTGTGGGCAAGGAAATAGGTGAAGGGCTCCATACCGATATCGGTATAGAGCAGCGCATCGAGACGGCAGGCCGCCGCGATCTCCGCCGCTTGAGCGATATTCGCCGGCAGTTCCACCACCTCATCGAACCGGGAGGCAATCTCCGCTGCCGCCGCATCCCGAAGGCTGGGCGGGCGCAGCAAGGTGAGCGTGAAGCGCTCCCGGTCGATCCCGGTCACCAGATTGCCGAACACGGCGCCGATCGTGTGCCCGGCAAGATGCGTTGAACAGATTCCAAGGCGAATCCTGCGGGTTGCGGGCGGCGGGCCGTCGCCTGCATGCGGGGCGGTGAAGTTAAGCATCGGGCAGGCATGCCGGTAGAATTTGCTGATACCGACCGCCAGATCCAGGTCGTTGCGACCGTGATAGACGAGATAGAAATTGGCGGCGCCAATCTGGTTGAGCGGGTCCGTCAGCTGGATGCGCCGGGCTTCCGGAGAGTCGAGGAATGCGGCTATCTTCTCGCGCGCGGCATCTATCTGCGGCACATCCCGGGGAATAACCGGCAGGGCAAAGGCTCTTCGGACTGCGAAGGCAGGCACCGAGGGAAAACGCTTCGCCGCATCAATGTAGGTGTCAAGCGCGGTCTCGTAGTTTCCGGCGCTTAGCTGGGCGCTTGCAAGGTTTCGCAGGATCTCCGGGTTGTCCGGAGCGGCTGCGAAGGCATAGCGGTAGAGTGCGATGGCGTGCGAGCTGTCTTTCTCTGCCCAGAGCACGATGCCGAGGTCGTTCAGCAGATCCGGGAGAGCCGGGGCAAGGACAAGGGCGCGTTTGAAATCCCGGGCAGCCTCCGCCGGGCGGTTCAGCGCGCGGTACGCCTGGGCACGGTTGGCGAAGGGAATGTGACCGGAGGCCTGAAGAGCGATGGCCCGGTCATAGTGATCGAGGGCATCTTCATTGCGGTTCTGCTCCTGCAAGCCGAGCGCAAGATTATAGGCGGATGCAGAATCGCCGGGTTCGAGGAGTATCGCTTTGTGGAGCGCCAGAGTGGCGCCGGACGGATCTCCCGCCTGCTTTTTAGCGGATGCGCATGCGTTCCAGAACGCAGCTTGGCCGGAGAGGCTGGCGCACCCGGCGGCCAGAGCCGACACGGCGGCCTCGGCAGCCCCACTGTCGATCAGGGCAAAGCCGAGATTGAGCCGGAAATCGTGCCGCCCGGGCGCTGCGGCAAGGGCGCGCCTTATGCAGTTAACAGCGGGTGCAGGATGGCCAGCCTGCAGCATCGCGGTTCCCAGAAGGTGCCAGCTGTCTGCTTCGCTGGGCGATGCACAGAGAACACGACGATATCCGGATATGGCCTCGGCGATTCGACCGGCCTGATGCAGGCTGTGTGCAGCGATCAGCATTTCGCGAATCTGCACGCCCTGTCTCCTTTCCCACCATGAGCCCCCGACCGGGGCCAAACTACTTGAATCGCTTATCATGCCGATCTGCCAATGGCGATTCCCGATGACAGGCCGAGTGTCCATGGTAGGTTTCCCGGCAGGGAGTGAAACATGCAAGAAGAGCTTACTTTTCCGCCGATATACCGGCCACATCGCCACGATGCGGAGGCTGATATTCTGGCGCTGGCCGTCGAGGCGGCGAAAAACGGTGCCGATCCGGCGAACCTGTACTGGAGCGACAGTGCTGATGTCATGTCCTGCGCCATCGTGCTGGCACCGGATAAACCGCTTTCCGAAAGCCTCGCGGCGGTTCATGTGGCGATGGTCGCGCTCGGCGATTGCCTTGGCGCCCAGGTCCCGCCGCAGGTCGAGGTCATGTTTGGCTGGCCGGACCGGCTGATCGTGAATGGCGGTCTGGCCGGAGGGGTTCGTCTCACGGTGGACCCGTCCGCGTGGGAAAATCTGGCTGACGATCCGGTGCCCGACTGGGCTGTGCTCAGCGTCGAGGTTGCGATGACGCCGCGCGAAGATGCGCCGGAGCCGGGTATGATGCGGCAGCGGACGACATTGTTCGACGAGGGGTGTGGTGAGCTCACCACAGGCGGCTTGCTGGAGAGTTTCTCCCGGCATTTCCTGCTCTGGACCAACCGCTATGTCTCGGACGGCTTCCGTCCTATTGCCGATAACTGGCTGCCGCGTGCCGCGAAACGGGGCGAGACGGTGGATCTCAGATTCGGTGGCGGTCAGTGGAAAGGCACCTTGCTTGGGCTCGACGAAAATGGCGGACTGGTTCTCGGCGATACGAAAACGCCGCTGGTGGCGTTGACCGATGTGCTGCGCAAGCCAACTTGGTCCCTCGATTGAAGCAGGCGGATAAATGACAGTTTTGGATGCACCTCGGGATTTCTGGATCAGCTCCGGCCATGCGCTGCTTGACCGGACGGCCGACGGCCGCCTGGCGGTTACGGATGATTTCCTGCGCGCGATCTTCGCCCGGCCCGAAGTGGCGCCGGTCGAGGAATCCTGTGCGACGGAGCGCAGTCTCCATGCGGCCCTTCTGCAAGACCCGCGCAGGCCGGTCAGTGAAATGGAGCTGTCGGCGTTCGGCGATAAGGATGGACGGGAGAATTATGAGATCGTACTCGGCTTCCGCAATGCCCTGCTGACGGCGGACAGTCTCGAAGCCTTCTATCTCTCGACCTTTCTGTCCGGCGACGTCTCCATCCCGCCGCTGTTCCTCGACCAGATTGCCCATGCCGTCGCCCGCAACATGCTGGAGGGGGTGAGTGACCCGATCCGCGCCCGTGCCGCCGAGCTGCTGTTCCGGAGCCAGCGGGTGACGTTGCAGGAAGGCATCGTGATGTGCGCCGACGAGGAAATTGTCGACATGCATGCGGCGGGGCAGGGTCAAAGTTCGCTGGAGCGCCTGATCGCGGAGAACGACACCCCGCTACGCTCCGTCGAGCTGGATGTGCTGACCGAGGAAAACGCGGCGATCTATTGGGATCGGAGCGACCGGTTCGACACTGTGCTCGATCTTACCTTCACCCGCCCGGGGCTGGATGCGCTGTGCCGAGTGCTGGAAAGCTGGGCTGCCCATTTCCTTGGCGTCGAGGTCTCCGTGACCCCGGTGCGCAGCATCAAGGACGAGCGCTGGGTCTGGCATGTCGGTCTCGATGCGACCTCGACCGGCATCCTGAATGCGCTCTACAAGGGTGAAGAGGTGGACGAGGAGACTCTGGTCAACCTGATCGCGCTGTTCAGGCTCGATTTCAAGCAACCGGAAGCCATGCGCGCAGATATCGCTGGGCGTCCGGTCTATCTCGGATTGGCGCAGGACGCGAAAGGCGTGCTGCGGATGAAGCCGCAAAACCTGTTGGTCAATTTACCGCTGGCCGTGCCGGCGTAAGGGAGAAAAGACATGAACGAAGACATCTTCAACATGAGTGTCCGCAAGTTTCTGAAGAAGGTCGGCGTGACCAGTCAACGCGAGATCGAGACAGCGATCCGCGCGGCGGTGGAGAGCGGCGCTTTGAAACCCGGCGCTGCAGCGGATGCCAAGGTTGTGCTGTCGATCCCGGCGGCGGGTCTTGAAGTGACCATCGACGGCACGATCGAGACCGAGTAACGGCCGTGGCCACCGAACCTTTTATCGACAGCAGGCGGGCCCGTCTGGTTGCGGGTCTGGTTTTGATCCTGTCGGTGGCGTCACTCGCCTACATTCACCGCGATGATCTGACAGTGTTCACGGACGGCGCCGCTGTGCCGGTGGTGCCGGCCAACCCCGAATTGGCGGCCTGTCTTTCGGAACGCTATGGCCCGGTTGACCGGATGCTGGCGGAGGGTGTGATCGACGATGCCAAACACACCCTCTTCAAGCAACGCGCCGCCGCCATGTGCCAGGATCGGTTCGGCGGCTGACGCGTCTACAGCTCCGGGTGGTCAGTGGATGCTGTCGTCCTCGTCGGGGACATTGCCGGCCTGATAATCCTCTGTCGTGCGGACCATCGGGCGGGCGCCACCTGCCATCGGGTTACCTTCCTCGAACTGGTCGACAACGCGGCAATCCTCGCACATCTGCAGGCGCCGGGCGGCTTCCGGCGTCGCGAACATCGAGTGCTTCTCCGCCAGTGTTTTGACGATCCGGTCGATGGTGCTTTTCGCGGCGAAGGGCTTGTCGCAGCGCACGCAATGGAACGGCTCCTCTTCCTTCATCACAACTGGCGACCTGGCTGAGGTCAGGAAGTTGATCTGCGGCTCCAGCGTGATGGCGCTTTCCGGGCAGGTGTTCCGGCAAAGCCCGCATTGCACGCAACTGCTTTCGACGAAGGAAAGCTGGGGTGCCTCCGGGTTGTCCAGCAGGGCGCTGGCCGGGCAGGCGCTGACGCAGGCAAGGCAGAGCGTGCAGGCCTCAACATCCACATTCACCCGGCCATACGGTGCGCCGGGCGGAAGGGCGATCGTGTCGACCGGGGTCGGTGCCGCAAGGCGGAGCTGGGCGAGGGCCGTATCCATGATTTCCCGCTTGCCGCCGAGCGGCAGGAAGAAACGCGGGGCAACGCCCTTGGACCGGTCCATTGACCAGAGTCTGGCTTCGACCGCGTCCGGATTGGCCTCAACCAGCAACTCCACCCGGCCACTCTCGAAGCCGAGCCCGGTCAGGACTGTTTCGGCAAGTCCGATCTGGCTCGCCAATCCGCCGATCTCCTCCTGCTTGCGCGGGTGTGCGTGCAGCACCACCCGGCCGACACCGAATGCAAAGGCGGCGGCCAGGAAATCAAGACCGATCTGGGTCACCTGGGTGACGGCGAACGGGATCACATGGGCGGGCAAGCCGCGCCCGAACCTGGCCGACATGTCGATTATCGGGGCGCCGTCAGTGGCATCGTGGACGAAGAGGGCGGCATCGCGCCCGCCGGCATCCGCATAGGCCTGCATCAGCACGGACAGGCGCTCGACCAGGGTTGTGGTTGGCGGGAAGGCGTAATGTGCTGCGCCGGTCGGACAGACCGAATTACAGGCACCGCAACCACCGCAAATATGTGCATCGAAGGCGACAACATCGCCGTCTGAGCTGATTGCGCCGGCCGGGCAGACATCGATGCAGCGCGAACAGCCGGTCTTGCGGCTGCGGGAATGTGCGCAGAGATCGGCTTTGAAATCCACATAACGCGGTTTCGCGAATTCGCCGACCATGTCCGAAAGCTCGAACAAGGCCTTCTGCACCGCGACCGGATCGCCCGGATCGGGTCGGAAATAACCGTCGCGCTTGTCGTGGCCGGTGAAAAGCGGGGTCTCTCCGGTCAGGTCGAGAATGAGGTCGCATTTCGAGACAGCGCCGTTCTGCGGCCGCTCGAAGGAGAAGGCGTCTCGGCTTGCCGGATTGGCCGGCGCGTAATCGTCGACGCCGATTTCGAAGGCGCCGAGATGCCCGGCGGTCCGGATGATCCGGCCATGAAACACCGGCACATCCATGACTGAAGGCGGCACGATGCCGCCGCTTTCTTTCAGCAGCAGCGTGACGTCGAGCCGCTCCGAGAGTTGCCGTGCCGCGTCGAGAGCGGACTGATCCTTGCCATAGACCAGGCAGATCCCGTCGGAAGAGAGCGATACCTGCGTTGTCGGCGTTCCTGCGACCGTGGCCTCCGCGATGAGTGCGGCGATCTTCGGTCCGGCATCCTTGGCCTCGTCGGACCAGCCGGCCCTCTCGCGGATATTGACGAAGCTTAACGCGCTCTCATCCAGTCCGCTTTCCTGCCCGATTTCGCTGAACAGCGGCGCTTCCTGAGTACAGCAGACGGTCAGCGGGGTGCCTGCGGCTGCCGCATCGCGAAAATTTCCAAGTTGGGATCGGCACAGGGCTGAATGGATGAAGGGTGCCGCATCGCCTTGCATAACTGCGCGCGCGACGGACTCCAGGGGCATGGTCTGATTGCAATTGCAGACCAGCAGCCGCCCGCTTTCGGTGGCCATATTTCTCTCTCCCGTGCGCTTTATATGTTTCAGTCTTTTCAGCGCGCACTTTTGATACACATATTTGCAATACGGCGCGGTCGGGGCAATGGCCCCGTCTGGAGAATCCAAGGAGTGGAAATGGAACGCAGCCGGACCATACCGGTTGGAGTGGTGCTCGAGCGCCGGAAAATCGACAATCCCTGGCAGGATCATCGCTGGAACGCGGTCTCCGTAATCGTCGGGGCGCCGGACGTCAGTGAATGGACTTTGCTCGACCAAGGCGACGGGTTTGAGCGCTTTCATGCGGCGACGCTGCCGCTGACCCTGTACCGAAAAGAAACCGAATCCTACAAAGTGAACCTGTCGGGCCAGCCGTCGGTCTATGTCGTGCTGCGGGGGGATGACGATCCGGACTCGCCGTACGAGGTTTATCCGTTCCTGGCCACGGCCTCGGCCTATGAGGCGCAGGACTATCTGGATTCAGGCGAGGAGACCGTCGAAAGCGTGCCGATGCCCGAGGGGCTGATTGCCTGGGTGCAGGATTTTTGTGACACGCACCACGAGGACGAGGTGTTCATCAAGCGCAAGCGCAGCGATCACCGCCATGAGCAGGAAAAGTTCGCCCGTCAGCCGAGGGTCGACGATAGCGGGCGGCGTGCAACCGGGAGGCGACGCCTTGACTGACACCCAGGACGAGGGCGGCGGAAACTTTCTGGCCCGCTGGTCGCAGCGCAAGGATTCGGCCCGGATCGCTGAAACGGCGACGCCTCGCGAGAAGCGCGGCGGCGCGGCGCCGGTTCTCCCCGATGAAGCACCGGACGATCAGCTCCCGGCTCTGGTCAATGGAGACGAGCGTCCTCTGACCGAGGAAGAGCAGGAGGTGGTCGACGGCTTGCCGGACATCGCGACGCTTGATGCGGAGAGCGATTTCACACCCTTCATGCAGAGCAAGGTTCCCGAATTCCTGCGCCGCCGTGCCTTGCAGGCTCTGTGGCGCACCAATCCGGTGCTGGCGAATGTCGATGGTCTGGTCGATTACGGTGGGGATTTTACCGATTCCGCCATGGTGATCGAAGGCATGCAGACGGCCTATCGGGTCGGCAAGGGGTTCATGACCGACGAGGAACTGGCCGAGAAACCGGACGAGGAAGACGCCCAGGCTGAAGATACCCAGGCCGAAGATGCCCAAGCCGAAGATACTCGAGCTGAAGATGCCGAAGTTGAAGATGGGCCAGAGGATGAAGAGGCGCGGCGGCTGGCGGCGGCCGATCACTCCGAAATTGCGAAAAACAGTGGCTCCGTTCCCGGCTCCGGAGATGCCGTTCAGGGCGAGGATGAGGCTGAAGAGGTCGGTGACGGAGACCTCGAATAACCCGCGGCGTCGTTCGCAGTGTGGAAAACCTTTGCTCCAGTGCGTGTGTTCATATGGACTTATCGACTGGGCACGCGTACTTTAATCATTCTAAAGAGCGGCAATAAGCCGTTGCAACGAAGCTTGCGATTCCTATCGGATTACGCGGGCACGTCAGGGAGAATGGGTCGGTGACAGATACCGCCCGAAGTCTGGTGTCAGAAGAAGACGCCGTCAGAGCGCACTGGTACGGTCTGCTTGCGCATTTCCTTGCGCGTCCGCCGCATCAGGACAGCCTCGATATTGCCCGTAGCTTCGAAGGCGACGACACGCCGCTTGGCAAATCCGTCGCCGCTTTCGCGGCTGCGGCGCGTGCTGCGACGGTCGAGTCCGCCGATGAAGAATTCCACAAGCTGTTCTACGGAGTGGGCCGCGGCGAGCTGGTGCCCCATGGCTCCTTTTATCTGACAGGTTTCCTCAACGAAAAGCCGCTGGCCGAACTGCGTGACGATCTTGCGCGGCTTGGTGTTGCGCGCGCCGATGATGTCAAAGAGCCCGAGGATCATATTGCCGCCCTCTGCGATGTGATGGCCGGGATGATTCGCGGCGATTTCGGTCCGGCCTGCCACCTGGAGCGCCAGGTCGAGTTTTTCGACCGGCATGTGGCGCCGTGGGCCGTGAAATTTTTCGAAGATCTCGAAGGCGCCAAGGCGTCGGTTCTCTACATGCCGCTCGGTGCCATCGGGCGGCAGTTCATGGAGATCGAGATCGAGTCGTTTCGGATGCTCGAGTAGGGCGCCGGGAAGTGATTTCCCGCAGCCGGGCACGGGCCGGCGGCGGATCAACATATCGGACCCGTGCGGAGCAGAACGGAGTTGGTGATGGCGAAAGCAAAAAAGCCCGAATCCACACGCCGTGATTTCCTGAAATTGTCGGGCATCGGCGCTGCAGCCGGTGCTGCGGTGATTGCCGGGGCGCAGAAACCTGCCGAGGCCGCATCGCGGCCCGAAAAGGTCAGTGCCGGCTACAGGGAAACCGCGCATGTGAAGACGGCCTACGCTCTGTCGCGCTTCTAGGGGCAAGACGGGGAGGGTCCTCTCATTTGGGAGGCCCGGGGCGCCACATGCTGGGGCGCCTGCTGAAACATAAGCGGTCGATAAAGAGGCCGTAATGTTCGGGAGAACGATATGTTGATGAAGAAGACGAGCGGGCGATCTGGATCGCCCCGCATGTCGCGTGCAGTGACCGGCCAGGCCGGCAGCGCGATCGACCGGAGAACGTTCCTGCGACGCTCCGGAATTACAGTCGGTGGCCTGGCCGCCGCATCCGCTCTCGGCGGCGGCATGATCAAGAAGGCCGAAGCACAAGCCAATCCGCTGGCCGGTATCGAGAAGATCCGGTCGGTCTGTACTCACTGCTCTGTCGGCTGCACGGTCGAGGCGGAAGTGCGGAATGGCGTGTGGATCGGTCAGGAGCCGGGCTTCGACAGCCCCTTCAATCTCGGGTCTCATTGCGCCAAGGGCGCTGCGGTGCGCGAGCACGCGCACGGTGAGCGCCGCCTGAAATACCCGATGAAGCTGGTCAACGGTAAGTACCAGAAGGTCAGCTGGGAACAGGCGATCAGCGATATCGGCGACCAGATGCTGAAGATCCGGGAAGAAAGTGGCCCGGATTCGGTGTACTGGCTCGGTTCCGCCAAGCACAGCAACGAACAGGCCTACCTGTTCCGTAAATTCTACGCCTTCTGGGGCTCCAATAACGGAGACCATCAGGCGCGTATCTGTCACTCGACCACGGTCGCGGGTGTTGCAAACACCTGGGGTTACGGCGCGATGACGAACAGCTACAACGACATCCACAACAGTCGTGCCATCTTCGTGATCGGCGGGAACCCGGCGGAGGCCCACCCGGTCTCGCTGCTGCACCTGCTGCGCGCGAAGGAACAGAACAACGCACCGCTGATCGTCTGCGACCCGCGCTTCACGCGGACCGCGGCGCACGCGTCCGAATATGTCCGGTTCCGTCCGGGCTCGGACGTCGGGCTGATCTGGGGCCTGCTCTGGCACATCTTCGAGAATGGCTGGGAAGACAAGGAATTCATCCGCCAGCGTGTCTGGGGCATGGAAGAGATCCGGGCCGAAGTGAAGAAGTGGACGCCGGAAGAGACCGAGCGGGTTACCGGGGTTCCGGGCTCGCAGATGCGCCGGGTTGCGCGGACGCTGGTCAATAACCGTCCGGGCACCGTGATCTGGTGCATGGGCGGCACCCAGCACACCAACGGCAACAACAACACCCGTGCCTATTGCATCCTGCAGCTTGCGCTCGGGAACATGGGCAAGGCCGGTGGCGGCACCAACATCTTCCGCGGCCACGACAACGTCCAGGGCGCGACCGATCTTGGCGTGCTGTCCCACACCCTGCCGGGCTATTACGGTCTCAGCACCGGTGCCTGGAAGCACTGGTCCCGGGTCTGGGATGTCGATTACGACTACATGCTCAGCCGGTTCGCCGACAAGAAGCTGATGGAATCCAGCGGCATTCCGGTGTCGCGCTGGATCGACGGCGTGCTTGAAGACAAAGCCAACATGGACCAGCCCAATAATGTCCGGGCCATGGTGCTTTGGGGCCACGCGCCGAACTCGCAGACCCGTATGGTCGAAATGAAGAAGGCGATGGAGAAACTCGATCTCCTCGTCGTCGTCGATCCATACCCGACTGTTTCGGCAGTTCTGCATGACCGCAAGGACGGGGTCTACCTGCTCCCGGCAGCCACGCAGTTCGAGACCTACGGCTCGGTGACGGCCTCCAATCGCTCCATCCAGTGGCGCGACAAAGTGGTGGAGCCGCTCTTCGAATCGAAGACCGACCATGAGATCATGTATCTCTTCGCCGAGAAATTCGGCATGGCCGATCAGATGTTCAAGAACATCAAGGTCAACGGCAAGGAGCCTTACGTCGAGGACATCACTGCCGAGATCAACAAGGGCATGTGGACCATCGGCTATACCGGCCAGACGCCGGAGCGGCTGCGCAAGCACATGGCCAACCAGCATACGTTCGACAAGACCTCTCTTCAGGCGAAGGGCGGTCCGTGCGACGGTGACTACTACGGCATGCCGTGGCCGTGCTGGGGTACTCCGGAGATGAACCATCCGGGCACGCCGATCCTCTACGATCCGTCGAAACCGGTTTCTGAGGGCGGACTTACCTTCCGCGCCCGGTTCGGTGTCGAACGGAACGGCGAGAATCTGTTGGCGGTCGATTCCTACGGCGCCAATTCGGATCTGAAGGACGGATATCCGGAATTCACCATGGCCATGCTGAAGAAGCTTGGCTGGGACAAGGATCTGACCGACGAAGAGCGGAAGACGATCGAAGGCATTTCCGGCGACAAGACAAACTGGAAGACCGACCTTTCCGGCGGTATTCAGCGTGTTGCGATCGCTCACGAATGCTCACCGTTCGGCAATGCGAAGGCACGTGCCGTGGTCTGGACCTTCCCGGATCCGGTGCCGCTCCATCGTGAACCGCTCTACACCTCGCGGCGGGACCTCGTGGCGGATTACCCGACCTACGAGGACAGGAAAGCGTATCGTCTGCCGACGCTCTATGCGTCGATCCAGAAGAACGACTTCTCCAAGGACTTCCCGATCATCCTCACGTCCGGCCGTCTGGTCGAATATGAGGGCGGCGGTGAAGAAACCCGGTCCAACCCGTGGCTGGCCGAATTGCAGCAAGACATGTTCGTCGAGATCAACCCGCGTGATGCCAACAACTACGGCATCAGGGATGGTCAGATGGTCTGGCTGACCGGTCCGGAGAACGGCAAGGTCAAGGTCAAGGCGATGGTGACCGAAAGGGTCGGCTCAGGCGTTGCCTTCATGCCGTTCCACTTTGGTGGGCATTTCCAGGGCAAGGATCTCCGGAGCAAGTATCCGGATGGTGCGGATCCCTATGTCCTCGGTGAATCGTCAAACACTGCGCAGACCTACGGCTATGATTCGGTCACGCAGATGCAGGAAACCAAAGCGACCCTGTGTCGTATTGAGCCTGCGTAAGGGAGCGAAACAATGGCACGTATGAAGTTCCTGTGTGACGCCGAGCGCTGCATCGAATGCAACGCTTGTGTCACGGCCTGCAAAAACGAGCATGAGGTTCCCTGGGGCGTGAACCGCCGGCGCGTCGTCACGATCAATGACGGCAAGCCGGGTGAACGGTCCATCTCTGTGGCCTGCATGCACTGTTCCGACGCACCCTGCATGGCGGTGTGCCCGGTCGATTGCTTCTATCAGACCGACGAGGGTGTGGTTTTGCACTCCAAGGATCTGTGCATCGGCTGCGGCTATTGCCTCTATGCCTGCCCGTTCGGAGCGCCTCAATACCCGCAAGCCGGCAATTTCGGCAGTCGTGGCAAGATGGACAAGTGCACCTTCTGCGCTGGTGGTCCGGAAGACGACAACAGCAATGCCGAGTTCCAGAAGTACGGACGGAACCGTCTGGCGGAGGGCAAGCTACCGCTCTGCGCGGAGATGTGCTCGACCAAGGCTCTGCTTGCTGGTGACGGAGACGTCGTGTCCGCGATCTATCGTGAGCGGACCGTGGCTCGGGGCTTCGGCTCCGGTGCCTGGGGTTGGGGCACAGCCTACGATCAGAAAACCGGCGGGTAACCGCTGGACCCCGGGGGCCGTTCTGCGGCCCCCGGCCCGGTCTCTGACCAAACACGTGCGTATGCCGACCCAATCCGCCTCACAGCGTCTCAATGCGCCGTGTCTGGATTTCGGCCGGTCGTCCATGGATCGCGAAAGCGAAAACGGACGCATTGCATTTTTCGAGGAGTCAAACGGACATGATTTCACTTCGTCCGAACTGGATTCGCGGCGCGGCACTCGCGGTGCTCGTCCTGGCGCTGCTGGGCGGCTGCCGGGAGACGGAGCAGGACCGTGTTCTGCTGTATAAAAAAGGCACTTATCTCGGTAAGGCGGACCAGCACTTGTCCGACGAAACCCTGTCGGAGATCCGCAATCGCGGTCGCCGACAAAGCTTCGACCTCTAGGCCCCGGGGGAAATCAGAACATGACATTCTCGGCTTTCACCAAATATCTCGCCGGCCTGGCAGTGGTCGTGACAATCATCGCAGGCCTCGGCCTGGTCTTCGGGACGGGTGTCGTCTCCGAGGCTTCGGCGCAACAGGCCGGATCCGTTCCAGGCAACGCGCTGGGAACTTCGAGCGATACCGATTTCTGGCGGGCCGTGCGTCAGGGCGAACAGGGAAGCGTTTCAATCCCGGATGCCCGCGCCGGTGTCCTGATCCAGTCCGAGGGCGACAACTGGCGGGCCTTCCGCAACGGGCCGCTCTCGGTATTCGGTGCCTGGGCCCTGCTCGGCATGGTCATCCTGCTGTGCGTCTTCTTTATCCTGCGTGGCCGGATCAAGGTCGAGCATGGCCTCAGCGGCAAGCTGATAGAGCGCTTCAATACGGTTGAGCGCTTCGCCCACTGGCTGACCGCAACGAGTTTCGTGGTGTTGGCGCTGACCGGCCTCAACGTGCTCTATGGCCGTTATGCGCTGCTACCGCTGATCGGACCCGATGCCTTCTCGGTTATCACCGTGGCCGGCAAGTACATGCATAACTACCTTGCCTTCCCCTTCATGGTCGGTGTTGTGATGATGTTCGTGCTCTGGGTTGGGCACAATATTCCGAACCGGACCGATCTTAACTGGATCGCAAAAGCAGGCGGTCTGTTCACCAAGGGTGTGCATCCGCCGGCGAAGAAGTTCAACGCCGGCCAGAAGCTGATTTTCTGGTCCGTCATCATCGGGGGCGTCTCGATCAGCGTCTCGGGACTCGCGCTGCTGTTCCCGTTCGAGATCCAGATGTTCGGCAAGACCTTCGCCATCATCAACCTGTTCGGAACCTCGCTGCCGACAGAGCTGTCGGTCATGCAGGAAGTGCAGTTGTCCCAACTCTGGCATTCCATTGTCGGCATCGGCCTGATCATGGTCATCATCGCCCACATCTATATCGGCTCCATCGGTATGGAAGGTGCTTTCGATGCTATGGGCAGCGGTCAGGTGGATGAGAACTGGGCCAAGGAACACCACAGTCTCTGGGTCGAGGAAGTTAAGGCCCATCAAGCCTCGTCCGGCTCGGACTAGGCGCGGCGGCCGAGACCCATCGTGCGACGAGGGAACGGCATCGCTTTACAATCCGAGACGGGCGCGACCCCTCGCTGGCTCGCGCCCGCTCTTCTCGCCTTGTTGTGTATTCTCCTGCCCCGTTCGCCGGCTTATGCGGAGTTGGTCGGCCATGGCGGGCCCGTGCATGCCGTCGCTGTCTCCGATGATGGCGAAACAGTGCTGACCGCGGGCTTCGATTATTCCGTCATTCATTGGGACCTGACTGCCGAGAAGGCCCGTACGCTGATGTATGGCCATGATGCGGCCGTCGGGGATGTCGCTTTCGTCCGGCAGACCGGGCTGGCTGTTTCCGGCGGAAATGATGGCAACGTCTATCTCTGGCAAATCGGGGCGGCCGACCCCCTGCGTGTTCTGCACCGGCATGACGGGAACGTCTCGGCTGTTGCCGTATCGCCGGACGGCAATTTGATCGCGTCCGCCGGGTTCGATGGCATGGTCCGGATAAGCCCGCTTGCAGGCGATGCCGCCCCGATGGTTCTGAAAGGCCATGCCGGGCCGGTCAATGCGGTTCTTTTTACCGACGCGGGTGACCGGCTCTTGAGTGCGGGTTATGACGGCACGATACGCCTTTGGACGCCTGCCACTCAGGCGATGGAACTCTTCGCTGAAATCGGATTGCCGGTGAACCGGCTCTCCCTCTCGCCGGATGGCAAGACGCTTGTGGTGGCCGGGACCGACGAGGCCGTGCGCCTGTTCGATACGGAAAGCCGGGAGGAGCGCCGGTTCATGCTCGGGCATGAAGCACCGGTGCTTTCAATCGCCATTACGCCGGACGGTGAACGGTTTGCGACCGGGGGCGCGCGGGGGCAGATTGTCTTCTGGTCGCTTGCGGACGGGCGGCCGCTGAAGACCCTCCGGGGGCATAAGGGGCCGGTCTGGTCGGTCGCGTTCACACCGGGCGGCAGCCAGCTTCTTTCCGCCGGACGCGACGGGCGGGTGATCCGCTGGGATCTCGAAACCGGCGCTCAGATCGGAGCCGGGGATGCGACAGATGAGGAGCCCTATGTGCCTCCGGGCGACGCACTGGCAGCGCGCGGCGCGAAACTGTTCGGAACCTGTGCCGTCTGTCACACCTTGACGCCTGATGGCGGTCATCGGGCCGGGCCGACGCTGTATGGCGTGTTCGGCCGCCGGGTTGGGACCGTTGCCGGCTATCCCTATTCGAAAGCACTGCTGGAGAGCGATATAGTCTGGGACGAGCAAACCATCGGCGCGCTCTTCGAGAAGGGCCCGCAACACGTGGTTCCGGGCACCAAGATGCCGCTGCAGCGACTGCGCAGCTCCGAAGACCGGCGCGCGTTGCTGCATTTTTTACGTCAGGCATTGGCCTTCGCTGAACGCCAAGCCGGACAAACCAAGGGAGAATAAAATGAAAGCCTTTGTCGCGGCCCTGGTCGGCCTGTTCGTTATCACCGGCGTTGCCTGGGGTGGCCTCCACCTGTTCGATTTCAGTACCAAGACTGTCTATCAGTCGGCCACGGGTGACGTTCGGCTCGACTGATGCTCCGGTCTTCGGTTTTCATATTGATCGCGGCGCTGGCAGCCAGTGTTTCCGCCCGGGCGGACGAGGCTGCTCTTGTGGGAAAGGGGCGTGAGGTCGCGCTTCTGCATTGTGCCCGGTGTCATGTGATTGATGCAAAAACAAGGCTGGGCGGGATAGGCAGCACACCGTCCTTTCCGTTGCTGATGTCTCTTGCGGACGGCGAGCACCGCTTCATCACCTTCTTCGACCGGCGACCGCATCCGGTCTTCATCCGGATGGAGGGGGTCGAGCCGCTGACGCCCTTGCCGGCCAACGCTGCGGAAGCCGAATTGACCGTCGATGATCTCGATGCGCTGATCGCCTATGCCCTCTCCCTGAAATAGACCGCGGATTGACGGCGGCCGGTGCCGTCAGTAAGGCTTGCGGAAGATTCTCACGCTCAGCGAACAGCGAGGCCCATGACCGTTCCGCCCCCCGCCTATCTGACCGTCCGCGAACTCGCGGACCTGCTGCGGGTGAAAGAGCGCAAGATCTACCAGCTTGTGGCCGACGGTGAGGTTCCATGCCGCCGGGTCACTGGAAAACTGCTGTTCCCGCGTCAGGAAATCGAGGCCTGGATTGCTGGAGATACCAGCGCCAGTTCTTCCGAAGCCGCCCCAGCATCGACGATAACTGAACTGCCTCCTCCTGCCGGGATTGTCGCGGGAAGCCATGATCCCTTGCTCGACTGGGCATTGCGGGAATCCGGCGCTGGTCTGCCGACGCTTTTTGACGGAAGCCTCGATGGCATTGCCCGGTTCGAGAAACGGGAAGCCTCGGTTGCGGGCATTCATATTCCCGAGGAAGACGGCGCGGGCTGGAACCTGTCGGCGGTGCGCGCGCTTGGTCCGGCCCGAAATGCGGTGCTTATCTCCTGGGCAACCCGCACGCGCGGATTGATCGTCGCCCAGGGCAATCCGAGCGGAATCGGAAACATCCCTGATCTGGCGGGAAAGAGGGTGGCCCAGCGGCAGGCCCATGCGGGAAGCCAGCTTTTGCTGGAGCAGCTGATGGCGCGCGCCGGTCTGGCTGAAACGGACGTGAGTTGGCTTGATTTACCAGCGCGGACGGAGACGGACGTGGCCGAAGCGGTGCGTGCCGGCCGGGCCGAGGCGGGTCTCGGACTGGAGAGCGTGGCCCGGCAGCATGGGCTCGATTTCATTCCCCTGGTCGAGGAACGGTTCGATCTGCTGGTCTGCCGGAGGTTCTATTTCGAGCCGCCGTTCCAGGCTCTGCTCGACTTTGCGTCGGGAGCGGTGTTCCGCGACAGGGCGGCGGAACTCGGCGGGTACGATGTCTCGGAAATCGGCCGGGTCAGGGACAACGCTCCCTGACCCAAGCCTTGGATTCTCTTACTTCGCGTTGGCGAAGAACAGCTGCTGGCCGTTCAGCTTGTAGCTGTTGATGGTTGCCTGGCCTTCGTCGCCGGTCACCCAGTCGATGAAGGCCTGGCCCAGTTCCTTCTTCACGACGGGATGTTTGGCCGGGTTCACCAGAATGACGCCATACTGGTTGAACAGGACCTTGTCGCCTTCGACCTGGACCTTGAAATCGCTCTTGTTCTTGAAGCTGATCCAGGTGGCCCGGTCGGTCAGTGCGTAGGCGCCCATGCCGACGGCTGCATTGAGGGTCGCGCCCATGCCGGAGCCGGTTTCCCGATACCAGGAGCCGCTGGAGGCATCGGCATCGACACCGGCCGCTTTCCAGAGACGTTTTTCCTTCTTGTGCGTGCCGCTGTCATCGCCGCGCGATGCGAAAGGCGTCTTGGCATCGGCGATCATCTTGAGCGCCGCCGGCGCGTCCTTCATGCCGCCGACTTTCGCCGGGTCGGCAGCCGGGCCGACAATGACGAAATCGTTGAACATGACGTCCTGTCGGCTGACACCGAAGCCGTCCGCGACGAATTTCTCCTCGGCGGGCTTGGCATGCACGAAGAGAACGTCGCCGTCGCCATTGCGCGCATTCTTCAGTGCCTGGCCGGTGCCGACAGCCACGACACGGACTTCGATGCCGGTCTTCTTGCTGAAGATCGGCAGCATGTAATCGAACAGGCCGGAATTCTGCGTCGACGTGGTCGATTGCAGGGTGATGAACTTGTCGGCGGCAACAACATTGCCGGTTCCCGTCAGAGCGAGCATCGCCGCGAGTGCGAGCCCTCCCAAAATCCTCTTCAGGTGTTTCATTGCGTTTGCTCCCAATGGTCGGTGGTTTGGTCCGGGGTCGGTGATTTGGTCCGGTCAGGCGCCGTCCGGCAGGTGCAGCCGTCCGGCAAGATAATCGCGCGCGGCGGCGCTCGATGGTTCCTCGAAGAAGGCGGCGGCGGCGCTTTGCTCTGCGATCCGGCCCCGGTCCATGAAGATGATTTCGGAGGCGAGGCGCCGGGCCTGGTGGATGTCGTGGCTGATCATGATGATCTTGCAGCCCCGCCGTTCCGCCGCCAGTACCAGCGCCTCGATGGCGGCGGTGGAGGCTGGGTCGAGGCTGGCAGTGGGTTCGTCCAGGAACAGCACGTCCGGCCGGAGGCTGAGAGCGCGTGCCAGGGCAAGGCGTTGCTGCTCCCCGCCGGAGAGGACGCGGGCCGGACGCGCCGCCAGATGCGCAATGCCCGCTTCCTGCAAGGCTTCTGTGGTCCGCTGGCTGCGCTGACCGCGCGGAACACCAGCCGCATTCAGGGCATGATCGAGATTGGCAGCGGCAGACCGGCGCAGCAGCACTGGCTTCTGGAACACCATGGCCTGGCGCTTGCGGATCTCTCGATTGGCGGTCTGTCCCCGCCAGGTCACAGTTCCGGCGCTTGCCGTGATCAGTCCGTGCAGGATGCGCATCAGGATGCTTTTCCCGGCGCCGTTCGGCCCGAGGATCATGCTAATGCCGCCTTCGATGATTTGCAGGCTCACCTTGTCCAGCAGGGCAAGCCCATCGGGTGCGTAGCTAAGATCTTCCGCGCGCAGCGGCAGCAGCGGATTGGTTGCCGCGAAGCTGGCATTCTGGCTGACATTCTGCGGGATGTTATTCATAGGCAAACCGCCGCGCCGTCCCCTTCAGGGCCATCAGGGCGGCATTCACGCTGATCGAGATGCCGATCAGGATGATGCCGAGCGCCAGAGCCAGGGCGAGGTCGCCTTTCGAGGTTTCCAGCGCGATGGCGGTCGTCATCACCCGGGTCACATGGTTGATGTTGCCGCCGACGATGATTACCGCCCCGACCTCCGCGACAGCCCGCCCGAACCCGGCCAGCATCACGGTGATCAGGGAAAACCGACCATCCCAGAGCAGGGTGGTGAGGGTGGAGAGCGGCCCAAGGGCGAGCGAGCGCAGTTGCTCGTCATATTCTTTATGCAGATCGGCGATCACCTGCCGGGTCAGCGCCGTCGCGATCGGGGTCACCAGCACAGTTTGAGCGATGATCATGGCGGTCGGTGAGTAGAGCAGCTGAAAGGTGCCGAAGGGACCCGCATTCGACAGCAGCATGTAGATCGCCAGCCCGACTACCACGGGCGGCAGCCCCATCATGGCATTGGTCAGAACCAGCAGCACGCTGCGGCCCGGAAACCGGAAAATGGCGATGGCCGCGCCGAGGGACATTCCGATCATGCAGGCGCACAGGGTCGCGGACAGGCTGACCTTCAGCGAAAGCAGCACGATCTCCGCGAGATCGGCGTCTGCGGAAAGGATGAGCCGAAAGGCCAGTGAGAATGATTCTGCAAAATCCTGCATAATTTACCATACAGGGTGTTTTTTACCGATGCTAGCCGGTTTTCCAGCATGCGGGCTGAACCGAAAGGCCTGGCTTTGCAGGCGGCGGAAATGCACGTGTGCGCAACATGCAAAATAATGCATGTCAATTTTGGTGATTGCATTATAGTGCGTTCCCGATTGAAGAAGACGGAGCGCCCCGGCGAGTGGCGCCCAATGGGAGATGCTCAAAATGATGATCGATTTCCGGACCGATCCGTCCCGCTATAAGCACTGGAAGCTGGTATTCGACGGCGCCCGTGCTGACCTTGTTATGGATGTGGACGAGAAAGGCGGCTTGTTCGAGGGCTACGAGCTGAAGCTCAATTCCTACGATCTCGGAGTCGATATCGAGCTGTATGACGCCATCCAGCGGCTTCGGTTCGAGCATCCGGAAGTGAAGGTGGTGGTGCTGCGGTCGGCCAAGGACCGGGTGTTCTGCGCTGGCGCCAATATCCGCATGCTGGCGGGTGCGGCCCATGCCCATAAGGTGAATTTCTGCAAATTCACCAACGAGACCCGGAATTACATGGAAGAGGCGAGCGCTGAGTCCGGTCAGAAATATCTGGCGGCGGTGACCGGTGCCTGCGCCGGCGGTGGTTATGAGCTGGCGCTCGCGACCGACCATATCATCCTGACTGATGACGGCGCGTCCTCCGTCGCTTTGCCGGAAGCGCCGCTGCTGGCCGTGCTGCCGGGCACGGGCGGGCTGACCCGCGTCACCGACAAGCGCAAGGTTCGGCGGGACCGGGCAGATGTGTTCTGCGCCATCGAAGAAGGCATCAAGGGCAAGCGCGCCGTGGACTGGGATCTCGTCGACGAGCTGGCGCCGAACTCGAAGTTCGACGAGGTGGTCGCAGCCCGGGTGGCGACGATGGCCGACGTGTCGGACCGGCCGTCCGATGCGAAAGGCGTTGCCCTGCCGCCGATTGAACGGAAGATCGAGGGCGATCTGATGCAGTACGATCTGGTTACGGTCGAGATCGATCGGGACGAGCGTAACGCGACCATCACCATAACCGGACCGGAACAGGATGTGCCGGCCGATACTGACGCCCTCACAGCCCTTGGCGCCGATTACTGGATGCTGAAGCTCTGCCGGGAGCTGGATGATGCGATTCTGCATCTGCGGATCAACGAGCTGGAGATTGGCACGCTGATCCTGAAGACCGCGGGCGACGGCGCAAAGGTGCTCGCGCATGACGCCTTTATCGCCGCCAATCGCGATCACTGGCTGGCCCGCGAGATCTCGCTCTACTGGAAGCGGGTGATGAAGCGGATCGACGTGACCTCACGCTCGCTGGTAGCGCTCGTCGAGCCGGGAAGCTGCTTTGCCGGATCGCTGGCGGAACTGCTGTTCGCCGCCGACCGCAGCTACATGCTGGAAGGTCAGCTTGAGGGCGACAACCGTCCGCCGGCCGAAATCGCGCTTGGTCCGGCCAATTTCGGCCCCTTCCCGATGAGCAACGATCTGACTCGTCTTCAAACCCGGTTCCTCGGAGAGCCGGAGGCGGTGACGAAAGCGGAAGGCTCGATCGGCGAGAGTCTGGATGCGGAACGAGCGGACGAGCTCGGCCTCGTTACCTTCATCTTCGACGATATCGACTGGGAGGACGAAGTCCGGATGTTCCTCGAGGAACGCTCCAGCTTCTCCCCCGATGCGCTTACCGGCATGGAGGCGAACCTGCGTTTTGCCGGGCCGGAGACCATGGAAACCAAGATTTTCGGACGCCTGACCGCATGGCAGAACTGGATCTTCCAGCGCCCGAACGCGGTTGGCCCGGACGGTGCGCTTGGCCGCTACGGCACCGGCCGCCAGCCGGAATACGACATCAAACGGGTCTGACCGCCCAATAGACCCGAAACAGAAAGGAGACGCGGATCATGAATGAAGTTCTGAACGTCAGCTACGACACCAAGATCCCGAACAACATCAACCTCTCCAGCGACCGCAAGGTTCTGAAGGCGCTGGAGCAGTGGCATCCGGGTTATATCGACTGGTGGATGGATCAGGGGCCGGAAGGCTTCCAGACCTCCGATGTCTATCTCCGGACAGCTGTCAGCGTTGATCCCAAAGGCTGGGCAAAGTTCGACTACGTGAAGATGCCCGACTATCGCTGGGGCATCCTGCTGGCACCGCAGGTCGAGAACCGGAAGATCGCCTTCGGCGAGCACAAGGGCGAGGATGTCTGGCACGAGATCCCGGGCGAATACCGCGCCATGCTGCGCCGCCTGGTGGTGATCCAGGGCGACACCGAGCCGGCCTCTGTCGAGCAGCAGCGTTTCCTTGGTGCCACAGCGCCGTCCCTCTATGACATGCGCAACCTGTTTCAGGTGAATGTCGAGGAAGGCCGGCACCTATGGGCCATGGTCTACCTGCTGCAGAAATATTTCGGCCGCGACGGCCGCGAGGAAGCGGGCGAGCTGCTCAACCGCCGTTCCGGCGACGGTGACAAGCCGCGCATGCTGGGTGCCTTCAACGAAGAAACCCCGGACTGGCTGTCCTTCTTCATGTTCACCTTCTTCACCGATCGTGACGGCAAGATGCAGCTTGAAAGCCTGGCCCAGTCCGGCTTCGATCCGCTGTCCCGGACCTGCCGCTTCATGCTGACCGAGGAAGCGCACCACATGTTCGTCGGCGAGACCGGCGTTGGCCGCACCGTGCAGCGGACCTGCGAGGCGATGCGCGCGGCCGGCATCGAGGACCCGTACGAGATCGAGAAAGTCCGCGCCCTCGGCGTGATCGACCTGCCGACCTTGCAGAAGAAGGCAAACCTGCACTTCTCGCTGTCCCTCGACCTGTTCGGCTCCGAGATCTCGACCAATGCGGCCAACGGCTACAATTCAGGCCTGAAGGGCCGTTTCCAGGAAGAACGGATCGATGACGACCACCGCCTTATCAATGACACCTACCCGGTACTGAAGCTGGTCGGCGGCGAGCTGAAGGTGGTCGACGAGCCAGCGCTGTCCGCTCTTAACGCGCGATTGCGGGACGATTACGTCCGGGATTGCCAGGGCGGCATCAATCGCTGGAACCGGATCATCAGCAAGGCCGGGATCAATTTCGAGATCACCCTGCCAAGCGTCGCCTTCCACCGCCATATCGGCGAGTTCCGCGATGTTCACACCACGCCGCAGGGTCAGGTGCTGAGCGACGGTGAATGGGGCGCGCGCCGGGACGAGTTCCTGCCGAACACCGAAGATGGCGATTATATCGCTTCGCTGATGACGTCGGTGAGCGAGCCGGGCAAGTTTGCCGGCTGGATCTCCGCCCCGCGTGTCGGCATAGACAACAAGCCGGGCGATTTCGAATACGTGAAAATCCACGACTGAGTTTCCCCGGGACTCCTCCCTTAGAAGACTCGGGCTGACCCGGGCCGCCATTTCGGCGGCCCGGGTTTTTTACGGTCAGTTATCCGCAGCAATCTGTCCCGGACTGGATCGGCGGGCAGGGGACCGTGCCGTAGGAGCAAAAGACGCAGCAATCGCCGCGTTTGGGTTTCAGGAGCGCGCCACATCCCTTGCAGTCATAGAAGAACTGGCACGCATCGGTTGGCATTTGCTCCGTCTCGCGGTGACCGCATTCCGGGCAAGTGATTGTCGATTCCAGGATCGTTTGCCTGCTGCTTGGCGCCATGTGTTTATCCCTGTGAAAACCAACCCCGCGTCCGGTTTGCAAACGCGACCAGCGACAACATCACCGGAACCTCGACCAGCACGCCGACCACGGTGGCCAGCGCGGCGCCGGAATGCAGGCCGAACAGGCTGATGGCGACGGCGACGGCGAGTTCGAAGAAGTTCGAGGTGCCGATCATGGCGCAAGGCGCGGCAACGTTGAACGGGACTTTCCAGGCCTTCGCCCAGCCATAGGCGATGGCGAAGATGCCGTAGGATTGCAGGATCAGGGGGATGGCGATGAGCAGGATCGTGAGCGGGTTTTCCAGCACGGTCTGGCCCTGAAAGCCGAACAGCAGGACGACGGTCGCCAGCAGGCCGAGCACGGAGACGGGTTTCACCCGGGCGGTGAAATCGTGGATGACCTGCTCCCCCGCATCGTGGTTCGCCGCCTTTGCGGTGAGCGCGCGCCGGGTCATGTATCCGGCGCCGAGCGGGATAACGACATAGAGCACGACCGAGAGCAGCAGGGTCTCCCACGGCACGGTCAGCTCCGTCACGCCGAGCAGCAGCCCGCAGATCGGCGCGAAGGCGATGATCATGATCAGGTCGTTGATGGAGACCTGGACCAGCGTGTAGGTCGGATCGCCCTTGGTGAGCGTGGACCAGACGAACACCATCGCGGTGCAGGGCGCGGCGCCGAGCAGGATCAGCCCGGCGATATATTGCTCCGCATCGGCGGCTGAAATCAGTCCGTCATACAGGTAGCGGAAGAACAGGATGCCCAGTGCCGCCATGGTGAAGGGCTTGACGATCCAGTTCACAACCAGGGTGATGACCAGTCCCTTGGGCCGGTCGCCGATGTTTTTCAGGCTTTCGAAATCGACGGCCACCATCATCGGATAGACCATTGCCCAGATCAGTACCGCGACGACGATATTGACCGAGGCATATTCCAACCCGGCCAGCACGGCGAACAGGCCGGGCGCCAGATTGCCAAGCAGTATCCCGGCTGCGATGCAGAGCGCGACCCAGAGAGAAAGCCATTTCTCGAAGAACCCGATGCCGCCCGGGGCAGCGACTGTTTCTGAACTCATGCGGTGTCGGGTCCTTCTGTTGGCCGTCAGGCGTTTTCGGGCGTCTTCGTAGCGCCAGCGATATCGTCCAGCCGCTTTTGCAGGGCGAGCTTGTCGAGCCTCTGGAGCGGCAGGTTGACGAAAATGTCGATCCGGGTGTTCAGCATCCGGAAGGTATCGGCGAAAGCAAAGCGTTTTTCCGCCTCGCTGCCCGCGACCGCCGCCGGATCGGGCACGCCCCAATGGGCCGTCATCGGCTGGCCCGGCCAGACCGGGCAGGTTTCCTTCGCGGCGTCGTCGCAGACCGTGAAGACGAAATCCATCGCCGGCGCGCCGGGGGCAGAGAATTCCTCCCAGCTCTTGGAGCGCAGTGTATCGAGCGTGTAATTCTGATTTCTCAGGAAGTCCGCCGCATAGGAATGGACTTCACCACGCGGCATGCTGCCGGCGCTGTAGGCCTGGAACCGGCCGGCCCCGGCGCGGTTCAGAATGGCTTCCGCCATGATGCTGCGGGCAGAATTGCCTGTGCAGAGAAAAAGAACGTTGAAGATCCTGTCGCCGGTCATTGCTCTGTCTCCGGAATGGCGCCGCAGAACGCGGCATTAGCGGAAAGGCCACCGCATATGTCCGGGTTTCCGTTACAGCAATCCTGTGTCAGGAATGTTAAAAGCTGCCGCATGGCGTCGATTTCGACCGAATAGAAGACATTCCGATGCTGCCGGCGTGCCTGGACCAGACCTGAACGCTCCAGCTGCGCGACATGGAATGAGAGGCTGGATCGGGAGACGCCGACCTGCTCCGCCAGATCCCCCGCCGAGATACCTGACGGTCCGGCCTGCATCAGCCTGCGATAGACCTGAAGCCTCGATTCCTGTGCCAGCGCACCAAGCGCGGTGATTGCGTCATGCTCATTCATTTCAATAATTCAAATATCATTGAAATGAGGGGGGTGTAAATTCTATTCTGCGGTCCTCGCGTCGCCGGGCATATGGTGGAGGGCGGGCGTGCATAACAGGAGCAGCGGATGACCGTGCGTGTTGCGATCAATGGTTTTGGCCGGATGGGGCGTCTTGGCGCGCGGGCTTGGTGGGGCCGTGACGGCTATGAGATCGTCGCGATCAACGATCCTGCCTTCACGCCGGAAATGGCGGCGCATCTTCTGGAATTCGATACGGTGCACCGGCGCTGGGACCGGCCCGTTGGCCATACCGGGAACGGCATCCTGATCGACGGCCGGGAGATCCCGCTGACCGGTCATGCCTCCCCGGCGGAAAGCGGCTGGAGCGGGGACGATATCGACATCGTTCTGGAATGCAGCGGGCGCTTCAAGACCGGCGCGGCACTGCAGTCCTATTACGACCGCGGCATCGCGAAGGTGATCGTCTCCGCCCCGGTCAAGGAAGCGGGCGCGCTGAATATCGTGATGGGCGTCAACCACCATCTCTACGATCCGGCGCAACATCATCTGCTGACGGCGGCCTCCTGCACGACGAACTGTCTCGCGCCTGTGGTGAAGGTAGTGCATGAGGGGATCGGTATCCGGCACGGCTCCATCACCACCATTCATGATGTGACCAACACCCAGACGATTGTTGATGGGCCACACAAGGATCTGCGCCGGGCACGCTCCGCCCTGAACGCGCTGATTCCGACCAGCACCGGCTCGGCAACGGCGATCGGCATCATCTATCCGGAGCTCAAGGGTCGGCTGGACGGCCATGCCGTGCGTGTGCCACTGCTCAATGCCTCCCTGACGGATTGTGTGTTCGAGCTGGAGCGGGAAAGCTCTGTGGAGGAGCTGAATGGCTTGTTCAAGACGGCGGCTGACGGCCCGCTGGCCGGTATCCTCGGCTTTGAGGAACGGCCTCTGGTCTCCACCGATTTCACCGACGATCCGCGCTCGGCCATCATCGACGGGCCGTCGACGATGGTGGTGAACGGCACGCAGGCGAAGATCTATGCCTGGTACGATAACGAGTGGGGCTATGTGAACCGGATGATGGAACTCGCCCGGCACGTGGCGGAACGGCTGTGACTTCGGGCGAAGAAGGCGCGGCCGGTTCCCGAGACGGGCGAACCTACGCGTCCGTGACCGCCGCCTATTGGGCCTTCACCCTGACGGACGGCGCGTTGCGCATGCTGGTGCTGCTGCATTTCCACCGGCTCGGCTTTACCCCGCTCGATATCGCCTTTCTGTTCCTGCTGTACGAGGCGATGGGGATCATCACCAATTTACTCGGCGGCTGGATCGGTGCGCGTTTCGGGTTGCGGATCACGCTCTTTGCCGGGCTGGCTGTGCAGATAGCGGCGCTGCTCATGCTCTCGTCCACGGATCCGGCCTGGACGGCGTTTTTCTCCGTCGGCTACGTGATGGTGGCGCAGGCCCTCTCTGGCGTGGCCAAGGATCTCACCAAGATGAGCTCCAAATCCGCCGTCAAGCTGGTGGTTGCATCGGAGGAGGCCGGATTGCTTTTCCGCTGGGTGGCGGTGTTGACCGGCTCCAAGAACGCGCTCAAGGGCGTCGGCTTTCTGCTCGGCGGGGTGATGCTGGAGGGGCTTGGCTTTACGCACGCGCTCTATGCCATGGCCGGGATGCTGGCCGTTGTCCTCGCTGCTGCTCTCTTAACCATCAAGGCGGATCTCGGCCGGGCGAAGACAAAGATCGTCAAGCGCGACCTGTTCGCCAAGACGCGGGAGATCAACTTCCTCTCCGCCGCCCGGATCTTTTTGTTCGCGTCCCGCGATGTATGGTTCGTCGTTGGCGTGCCGGTTTTTCTTTATGACCAGTTGGGCTGGTCTTTTGACCGGGTCGGTTTGTTCATGGCGGTCTGGGTGGTTGGCTATGGAATCGTGCAGGCGCTTGTGCCCCGGTTCCTCCGGCGGACGCGGGATGCCGGGTCGGCAGCGCGCGGTGCGGTGCTCTGGGGCTCTGTTTTGGCGCTGCTCCCGGCCATGATCGCGGCAGGGCTGACCCCCGGATGGATGCCTGCCGAATTTGGTGCAGGCGATGCCCCGGCCATCATTCTGGTTGGCGGGCTGCTCCTGTTCGGCGTGGTGTTCGCCATCAATTCAGCGCTGCATTCCTATCTGATCGTCGCTTACTCTGACGCGGACAAGGTGGCGCTGAATGTCGGCTTCTATTACATGGCGAACGCCGTCGGCCGGTTCGCCGGGACGCTTCTTTCCGGGCTGGTCTATCAGCTTGCCGGGCTGACGGCGACGCTCTGGGTCTCCGCCGCCATGGTGTTGCTGGCGGTCATGTTGACGATGCCGTTAGGGGACGGCAGGCAGGCTGTTCCAAACTCCGGATAAAGACCCGAGCGTCAGGAGCTGGGCTGCTGGATTACGCAGCCATACCAGCCGAGGCCTTCATATGTTTCGTAGCCGGGCGTCTTATGGAAGCCGACAACGGCTCCGTTGGGGAGGGTGTAGTGACCGCTGTCCAGGCCATCGGTCTTCAGATCGAACCGTTCGCTCAGAATGCCTTCCCGGTCGGATGCGGCGATGATGCGGAAATCGGCGTCGAGAAGCATGGCCCGGGAGCGGGCGGCTTCGGATTTCTCGAAGCGGACTCCCTCGACGATGGTCTGGGCCTGCGGCTCCCACTCGAAATGAATGCCCAGGACGCCGAGCACTGCGCCGTTGCTCTCGCCGCCTTCCCGGATCGCGGCCGCATAGGTGGCGGTCGGCTGTCCGTCGAGCTCCGTGCTCGTGGCAATATCGGCGACGGAATACTCATCCCCGTCGCGGGTCGCCATGGCATCGCGGAACCAGCCGGCGTTTGCGACAGAACGGTCGGCGACGTTGTAGCGCTCGGGCCGGCCATTGGCGATGACGGTCCCCTTCGCGTCGCAGATCCAGAGGTCGATATAGACGGTGTAGGCCGACAGGATTACGCCCAAGCGTTTCGATGCATAGGCGGCGGCTTCGTCGGACGGAGCAGCGAGGCAGTCAACAACGGCGCTGTCCGTTGCCCACCAACGTACGTCGCAGGTTCGTTCGAACAGGTTCCGGTCGATCAGTTCGACCGCGTTCAGGGACAGGTCGACAAGCCGCTGACCCTTGAGCTGATCCACAATCGAGCGCCCGATGGTTTCCAGCATTTCGGCCTTGCCGGAGAGTTCTGTCTGCAGTGCATCGGCGATCTGTTCGATCTCGACGGAAACGCCTTTGACCTCGTCGGCGACAACCGCGAAACCGCGCCCCAGCTCGCCCACCCGCGCGCTTTCGATCAGTGCGTTCAGGGCCAGCATCTTGGTCCGGCCGGTAATGGCATGGATTTCCGAGATCTTGGTTTCGGCCGTGTTCCGGACATCGGCGGTGAGTGTGACGATCTGTTCCGGGTCGGTGGTGGCGTCAGACGAGCTCATGAGGATATTCCCAGGGTATGGGGAGAAAGGCATGCTTTTGACAGAAGGCATTTTTAGCATATGCGTGATATCTAAGCAGAAAATCTAAATGCTTAATTAATAGTCAAGATGTCAATTCCACATTGCGAGCAAGCGACCTTTAGCTGGCTGTCTGCGACACGCAATTGGGGACGGGACCTAGCATGGTGCTTGGGCACAAATACGCGCTCCTGGGATAACAAGGCGTTGGAGGATGAGGCTGCGGACCTGCTCGGTCATGTCTTGCTGTTGGCGCACCGATACGACCTCGATCTCGATGCGGCCGTTCAGCGCAAATGGCGCTTTCAACTGTCGCCCTCCGGCAGCGCGGGCAGATAACGGGCGCCGATCACTTCTCCCTTCTCCAAATCCGGCTTGCGCCGCCGCCTCCCTTCGGGCCAGAGTTCCGGCGCCGAAAAACATACAAAGAAGCATCGCGAAAGCCGGTGCAGGGGAGTGAGGGATCATGGCTCAGGAGATCGTTCTGGCGGGCGGAAAGCGCACGCCGTTCGGGGATTTCGGGAAATCGCTGAAGGACATTCCGCTGACGGCGCTGGCAACCCATGCGGCCAGGGCCTGCGTGGAAGATGCCGAGATTTCGCCGGAAGAGATCGATCACGTGGTCTGGGGCAATGTCCTGCCGGTCGATCCGGACGGCTATTACACCGGCCGCGCGGCCGGTCTGAATCTTGGCATGAAGGACGAAAGCTGTGCTGTGCAGGTGAACCGGGCTTGCGGTTCCGGTACCCAGGCGATCCTGACCGCCGCGCAGCAGATCATGACCGGACACGGCAAGATCGCGTTGGCCGGTGGCGGTGAGAATTTCTCCCGCGCGCCTTTCGCCAACCAGAAGATGCGCTGGGGCGCCATCCGCGGCGCGCAGAGCTTCGAAGACACCATGGAATCCGTCTATAGCGATCCGTTCGGCCACGGCCTGATGGGGGCGACTGCCGAGAACCTCTCCGAGGATTTCCAGCATCGCCGCGAGGATATGGACGCCTGGGGGCTGATGAGCCAGCAGCGCGCCGGCAAGGCGATGGCGAGCGGTTTCCTCGCCCGGCAGATCGCGCCGATCGAGGTGCCGGAGGGCCGCAAGGGCACAAGGCTGATGAGCGAGGACGAGTTCCCGCGCCCGGAGATCACGCTGGAAAAGCTGGCGACTTTGAAGCCGGTCTTCCGCAAGGGCGGTCAGGTGACGCCGGGCAATTCCAGCGGCGTGACGGACGGTGCCGCCTTTGTGCTGGTCGGTGACCGGGCGGAGATGGAGGCCAAGGGCATTGAGCCCGTGGCCCGGATTGTCGACTGGACCATTGTCGGCGTCTCCCCGCGGATCATGGGCTGCGGTCCGGTGCCGGCGATCCGTGCGCTTTGGGAGAAGCGCGGCATGAAGGCATCCGACATCGACTATTACGAGATCAACGAGGCCTTCGCGGTGGTGAACCTGCATGCGGAGAAGGAGCTTGGGATCGGTCGCGACGTGACGAATCTCTATGGTGGGGGCATCTCCATCGGTCACCCGCCGGGCGCCACCGGGGTGCGGATGACCATAACCGCCATGCACCACCTTCAGGAGTCGGGGCAGCGTTATGCCTGCATCTCCATGTGCATGGGCGCGGGCCAGGGCATGGCCGTGCTGATCGAAAATCTCGCCGTCTGATCCTGGAGCTTCCCATGTCTGTTGACCTTACCGGGTCTTTTGACCTTACCGGCAAGGTGGCGCTGGTCACCGGCGCCAGCCAGGGCCTTGGCGCCCGTTTCGCGGAGACACTGGCGGCCAGCGGTGCAGCCGTAGCCGTGGCCGCACGCCAGGTGGCCAAGCTGCAGGAACTGGCGGAGCGGATTCGCGCTGCCGGTGGCACCGCCCATGCGGTGGCCATGGATGTCACCGACCCGGCCTCCGTCGCGGCGGCCGTCGAGGATGCGGAGGCCGCGCTCGGCCCGCTCGATGTGCTGGTCAACAATGCCGGGATCGCCGTGCAGAAGCCGTTCCTTGAGATGAGCCCCGAGGATTACGATCAGGTTCTCGACACCAATCTGAAAGGCTGTTTCCTGGTTGGCCAGGCAGCGGCCCGGCGGATGAAGGAGAGCGGTGGCGGCTCGATCATCAATATCTCCTCGGTACTCGGGACCGAAGTGATCGGCGCGCTCTCGACCTATTGTGCGTCGAAAGGCGGGCTGCTGCAGCTCAACCGGGCCATGGCGCTGGAGCTGAGCCGTTATGGCATCCGGGTGAACGCCATCGCGCCGGGCTATATCGAAACGCCGATCAACAGCGGCTTTTTCAAGACCGAACCCGGCCAGAAAATGGTCAGGACGATCCCGCAACGTCGGCTCGGCCAGCCGGACGATCTTGATGGCGCGCTGCTGCTGCTGGCGTCCGACCAAGGGGCCTACATGACCGGCTCGGTCGTCACCGTCGATGGCGGCTTCGTCTTGCGCTAGGGCGAGGCAAACCGGATGACGGACTTTCTGATACGCGACCGGGATCTCGGCTTCCTGCTGCATGAGCATCTCGGGATCGACAGGCTGCTTGACCGTCCCCGGTTCGAGGGGCAGGGGCGGGAGAGCTACGATGCGATCCTGGAGACGGCCCGCCGTATCGCGGCCGATAAGTTCCGTCCGCACAACCGCGCTTCCGACCTCGACGATCCGCGTATCGAGAATGGCCGGGTGGTTGTCCACCCGGAGATCGGCCCCGCTATCGCCGCCTTCAGCGAAGCCGGTTTCGCCGCCGCCCATCACGACGAGGCGCTCGGCGGCATGCAGTTGCCCTGGGTGGTGACGCAGGCCGCCTTCGCCTATTTCCAGGCTGCCAATCTCGCCACCGTCGCCTATCCCTTCCTGACCATCGCCGCCGGTAACCTGATCGCCGCACACGGCACGGAAAGCCAGAAGGCGCAGTTCCTGCCGCCGCTGATGGATGGCCGCTTCTTTGGCACGATGATGCTGTCGGAGCCGCATGCCGGCTCCTCGCTCTCCGACGTTCGCACCACGGCGTCTCCACGTGACGACGGCAGCTATGCTCTCACCGGCACCAAGATGTGGATCTCCGGCGGTGAGCACGAGCTTGCGGAAAATATCGTTCATCTTGTTCTGGCCCGGACGCCGGACGCGCCGGTGGGGGTGAAGGGGCTCTCGCTCTTTCTGGTGCCGCGTTACCGGCTGGACGGAGACGGTAATCCGGGGGCCGAGAATGGCGTTGTTCTTGCCGGGCTCAATCACAAGATGGGCTATCGCGGCACTGTCAACACGGTGATCAATCTTGGCGAGGAGGTGCCCTGCATCGGCGAGCTGATCGGCACAGAGCATCGCGGTTTGACCTACATGTTCCACATGATGAACGAGGCTCGGATCGGTGTCGGCTCAGGTGCCGTAGCATTGGCCTATACAGGCTATCTGCACAGCCTCGACTATGCCCGGACGCGCCCGCAGGGCCGGCATCCCGACGGGAAGGACCCCGCAAGCCCGCAGATCCCGCTGATCGAGCATGCGGACATTCGGCGGATGTTGCTGTTGCAGAAGGCGGTGGCCGAGGGCGGGCTGGCGCTCTGCCTGGAAGCGGCGCTGCTGGTGGACGATCAGCGGACGCATCCCGACGAGGCCGCACGCCGCGATGCCGGGCTGCTGCTCGATTTTCTGACCCCTGTTCTGAAATCCTTCCTCTCCGACCGGGCGCTGGAGGCGAACGATGCGGCGATCCAGATTCATGGCGGCGCCGGATATACGCGGGATTTCCCGGTCGAGCAGTTCTGGCGGGACAATCGGCTGAACCCGATCCACGAGGGCGCGAACGGTATCCAGGCGATTGACCTGATGGGCCGAAAGCTCGGACAGGCAGATGGCCGTTCTTTCACTCTCTTTCTGGACGGCATTGCTGAAACGGTGATGGCCGCGCGCGCCGTTGATACTCTGGCCGGGCATGCGGGGGATCTCGAGGAGATGACGGACCGGTTCCGGAAGCTTGCCGAACAGCTTCTTCCGGCGCTCCGGCAAGAGCCGCGCTGCGTGCTGGCGAACGCGGCGGCCTTCATGGAGGCGGCGGGATATATCACCCTCGCCCGTTCTTGGCTGGCGCAGGCCGTTACGGCCGAGCGGTCGTTGCCGGCGGCGGACAGTGCGGAAGAACGGGCCTTTCTCAACGGCAAGATCGAGACCTGCGGCTTTGTCTTCGCCTGGCTGCTGCCCCGCGCGGCGCCGGCGCTCGGCCTGCTCGAATCCGGTGACGATACGGTCTTTCGCATGTCCGCTGACGGTTTTTAGTCGGGTTCGCTTGAACGGGCGCGACGGAGCCTATACGAAATCGGGCAACGAGTTTCAGATACCAAGCCGTTCGAGGAGGATGGGATGTCAGTGAACAAAATCGGCGTCATCGGCGCCGGGATGATGGGCTCCGAAATTGCCCTGGTCTTCGCCATGGCTGGCAAGAACGTGGTGATGATGGAGCCGGAGCAGGCGCGTCTGGACAAGGCAATGGCCGGACTCCAGAAGACGCTCGAATCCGGTGTCGCCCGGAAGTTCTGGGCGGAAGAGGACATGGCGGCGGCGCTGTCGAACATTTCCACCGCCACGGACGTCTCCGGGTTCGGCGACCGCGATCTGGTGATCGAGGCCGTGTTCGAGGACGAAGAGGTGAAGGCCGCTGTCTATAAAGAGCTGGACGCGGTCTGCAAGGATGATGCGATCATCGCGTCGAACACCTCCAGCATCTCGATCACCGTGCTGGCTTCCTATTTCTCCGAGAAGCGCCAGTCCCGTTTCCTCGGCCTGCATTTCTTCTCTCCAGTCAGCCGCATGAAGCTGGTCGAGGTGATCCGCGGCATGGACACGGACGATACGGTGATCGCCGCCGCTCGTGATGTCTGCATCGAGGCCGGTAAGACCCCGATTGACGTGAAGGACGTGGTTGGATTTGCCGTCAATCGTATCCTCTTCGCCATGTGGGACGAGGTGCTGCGGCTTGCCGAGGAAGGTGCCTGCACGCCGGAAGATATCGATATCGGCTGCAAGCTGGGCCTCGGCCATCCGGTCGGCCCGTTCGAGCTGATGGACAATATCTCCAACAGCCTGAACCTGCAGGTTGCCGAGATCCTGCATGAAGCCTATGGCGAGCGCTTCAACCCGCGCCCGATCCTGCGTCAGATGGTGAAAGCCGGCCGCACCGGCCGCCGCGCTGGTCGGGGCTGGTACCGCTACGACGAAAAAGGCAAGCGGGTCGCCTGACTCACGCAAGACCTTTAAGGTTTTAGACGGGCGGTCCTTGTGGCCGCCTGTTTTGCTTCGGCGTCTGTCCCGGTGCGCTGAAAAGGGCTTTATCCTGCTAGGCCTCCCGGCCCATGATCAAAGAAAACCCGGAAGGGAAGGGGCGAGACGGTGCAATCAATCCGGCGTGGCGAGACGACACTGAGAACGCCGAACATCACGGCAGCGGCTCAGGAAGAACTTGAGGCGGCCGGCAGCGATGCGGACAGGATCGAATCCGTCGCATCACTGATCCATGGCGCTTTCACAGATTATTACGGCCGTTTCAGAGCCATCGCGACCCTCGCCAAGACGGCTTTCGAAGCGCGGGACTGGCCGGCTTCTCTCGCGTTGAGCCAGGAGCGGCTCGGCATTTATGGTGCGACCGTCAATGCGCTGGTGCCAGTGATCCTGCTGCATTGCCCGGAAGTCCAGGGTAAGGACGCTTTCTGGGCGGAGGTGGAAGACCAGTATCTGCCTCTGATCGACGGGCTCTATCATGCAGACCTCGCCTATGCGTTTCTCAATTCAGTGCGGCGTCAGGTGCATGCGGATATGTGGCGCGCCTCGACCTATTCCAGCGCCCGCGCTCGGGATGAGCAAAAAGTGCCGCATCCCGTTGTCACCCGATTGTTCGATATCGAGAGGCCGGTTGACGGCGCGCAGCTTGTTCCTGTGCTGACTCTGGCCGGGTTTTCACGGTCCTGGCGCAATCTTGCGGCGGATGCTGACGCAGTCGCGGCTCGTATTCTAGAAGCCGTCCCGGAGGCGGGCCGGATCGACGGGATCGAGATGGCGGATGCCGGGTTCTATCGGAACCGGGGCGCCTATCTCGTCGGCCGGATCTTGCGTGACGGTCTGGAGCCTGTTCCGCTTGGTATTGCGTTGCTGAATGAGGCGGAGGGGATTTTGGTCGACGCGGTCATTCTCGGCTCGGATGACCTGCAATATGTCTTCAGCTCGACGCTGGCCAATTTTCATGTGACGGCCGAGCACTATCATGAGATGGCGGCCTTTCTGTTCGCTCTGATGCCCGACCGGCCGCACGGCCTGCAATATTCCACCATCGGCTATAATCATATCGGCAAGGTCGCCGTGATCAGGCAGATCGAGGACGAGCTGAAGGCATCCGGAGAGACGCTGGATTATGCCGTCGGCTCCCGGGGCACTGTCGCTATCGGATTTTCGGCGCCCTCCCTCGGCTATGTCGCCAAGGTGATCAGGGACCATCCGACCGCGGGCTACAAATGGGGTGTGTTTCCGGGTGTCCGTTCCGTGCTGCAGAAATACAGCCGGGTGCACGAGATCAACCGGGCCGGCTCCATGCTGGACAACATCATCTATTACAACGTCACCCTGCCGGCGGATTACTTCACCGACACGTTGCGCCAGGAGATCCTGGAGGCGGCGGGCGACAACGTGATCCAGACCGGGGCGGGGCTGCTGTTTCGCCACCTGATCGTGCAGATCAAGATGATTCCGTTTCCGGTCTTTCTGGAGAGTGCCACGGAGGAAGAGGCCGAAGTCGCGATCCTCAATCTCGGCCAGTGCATCGCCAACAATGCCGCGGCGAATATCTTCAACAAGGATCTCGACGGCCGGAATTACGGGATCAGCGGTATCCGCAAAGTTTATCTCTTTGATTACGACGCCATTGAGGATCTGACCGACGTCAAGGTGCGGACCAATCAGGACCGATTCGATGGCGAGGAGGATATTCCGGACTGGTTCTTCGAGGAGGGCGTGATCTTTCTGCCCGAGGAGCTGGAAACGCATCTCAGGATCGAGAACCGTCGTCTCCGGCGTGTTTTCCGGGAAGCCCACGGCGATCTTCTGACGCTGGAATA
Source organism: Nisaea sp. (assembly GCF_034670185.1). Classification (NCBI taxonomy): domain Bacteria; kingdom Pseudomonadati; phylum Pseudomonadota; class Alphaproteobacteria; order Rhodospirillales; family Thalassobaculaceae; genus Nisaea; species Nisaea sp. The sequence goes on along the minus strand of NZ_JAXMNY010000002.1, from coordinate 818,120 downwards.
CTGGACGGAAATGCAGGACCGCCTGAATAGCGGCCAGGTCCCGAGGCTGACACCTTATCGCGAGGAGTGCCGACTATCCTCAGAATCATAATGGGGTAACAGTGATGCGGTAGCCGTGATGGGGCTACCAGCGATAGTCACCCTCGCGCTGGTACTTGCCGCCCTTGGGGAGCTTGTCCTGCCGCCGGCGGTCTGGACCTGCATAACCGTCTGACTTCACGAACGGACGGGCGTCGGAAAGCACAGTCAGGATTGTCCGCTGCAGATTTTTGAAGTCGACCGGCTTGGCAACAAACGCACTCGCGCCGTCATCCCGGGCCTTGAGGACCGATTCCCTGCTGGCGTGCTGGGTGACGAGAATGACGGGAACATAGGGGTTCGTGACGTTCGGGTCGTGGCGGATGCGATGCAGGATGTCCCAGCCGTTCATCGGCTGCATTTCAAGATCGGTGATGACGAGGTCGTAATGCCGCCTGGTCAGGTCCTTGAGGGCAAGCTCGCCGTTCTCGCGTTCGGTGACGTCGTCAAACAGAAGATGCTCCAGAAATGTTCGTATGAGCAGCCTGGTTGGCTGGTCATCTTCCACGATCATCACCCGAAGGGCACGCAGATCTTCTTTTGAAAGCTTTGTCATCTGTTGCGTCCAAGCCTTTATTCAGCCTGAACGTTATATAGCGCGAGAAAAGTTAATATTCAGTGTGGGCGGCGCGCATGATCGTATTCAAGCCACGGAACGCTGGCTTGAAACCCGCTGCATACGGGGGAATTCTGGGGGGAATTATGAAATGGCGCGCCCGGGAAGATTCGAACTCCCGACCTCTTGATTCGTAGTCAAGTGCTCTATCCAGCTGAGCTACGGGCGCCCCTTGGGAGCATGGCGCCCCCGAAGGAGGCCGGAACATACTCAAGCCTAATTGGAAACGCAAGCGCTTATCTTACGGAATCGTTTGGGAAAACAACTTGTAGGCCCGATTGGCATTGGTTACTATCCCTACGAATTTCGCGGCTTGCGGCTACCATCAGTGGGGGACTGCGTCAGCAAGCTTATTCCTACCGTCTTCAACCCGTACCGGTCGGGGGTAGACGGAGGCGGGGCTCCTACCCGAAAGGGCGGATCGCCGGGGCTCATTGCTAGGGGGGTCGGCATTGGTTGGTCGGACGGATCTACCTGAAACCGCGGCAAACATAACACCTATTTACAAGGTGACAGCGTCCTATGATTCTTAATCGCTCGTCGCTCGTTGTTCTGGGCGCAATGGTTCTCCTTCTCGGAGGCTGTTCTTTTTCATCCGACGCTTTGTGGCCGAGCCTTTCTGGCGAAGCTCCGGCCGGAGCCGCTCAGACATCCGGGCAAGTGCCTGGCCAGGTGGCGATTCAGCCGTCTGCCGGCGAACTCGCAGGCCAGCCACTCAGTGCCAGTGGGCAGCAGCAACTTAGTTTGAACAATACGAACTTCGAAGTGCAGCCGCCCAGACCGGGAGCCGCAACAGGCACCTTCGTCGGCAACAAGGTGGTGCAGCTCCGGGATGACCTGCGGCGTTTGCAGGAATCCATACGGAGCCATAACGGTGATTTGCAGACTGTCCGTCAGAGGACGATCGGCAATGCGCAGACCTATCACCTGTCCGTTGCGACCATCCGCTCGCGGCTGCAGGTAGGCACCACGCCGGGCAATCCGGTGCTGGTCTCTTCCTGGAACGAATCGCAGCGTTTGCTCGAACAGGTGAATGCCGATATCGGCGACATGAACGATCTTTCTAACCGTGTTGCTGCTGACGCCGCGCTGTCGACCTACCTGCTCGACGCCACGCGTGCTGCCTTCGGCCTCTCCGGTGCTGTTGACGAAGACCACCGTCAGCTGGAAGTGCTTGAGGATGACGTCAACCGCACCGTTGTGCTGGTTGACCGGTTGCTGACCGAGCTGAGCGACGATATTCGCCGTCAGAGCCGTTATGTTGCAACCGAACGGAACGATCTGAACACGTTGGCTCTCGCTATCAAGAACGGTGAGTTCTTCGGCACCAGCCTCGCCTCCCGTACCTACGGAATGGGCAGTGCCTCGGCAACGGCGACTCCGACAGTTCAAAGTCGTGGCCTGAGTTCCGCCACCGGATCTCGGCGGCCCCTCGTGGTGATCCGCTTCGACCGGAACAACGTGAACTATCAGCAGGCGCTCTACACTGCCGTCAGCCGGGCTCTGGAACGTCGCCCGGATGCGTCCTTCGACCTTGTGGCGGTGTCCCCGTCCGGTGGCTCGTCGGCGCAGGCAGCGCTCGACACCAGCAAGGCGCGGAAGAACGCGCAGGATGTCCTTCGTGCCCTGACCGATATGGGGCTGCCGCCGAGCCGGGTGGCTCTGTCAGCGACAACTGCCAGCGACACGTCGAGCAACGAGGTTCGTCTGTTCGTCCGCTAGCCGGGAACATAAGAGTTAAAAAAGCGCCGTCCGGTCTTCGGGCGGCGCTTTTTCTATGTGCGAAATGTGTCACGCCGGGTTCGGTGTGTCGTCCGTCAGATTGACCCGGGCCGAAGCGATATTCACGTCGGAGAACGATAGTGGGAGCGAATCGGACGCGGAGCGGTCATGGCATTCAGCGTTGCGGAATTCCGCCGACCGGGCTATGTCGCCACATCTCTGTACGCTGTTGATGGGTGCGCGCCATGCCGAGTGACGATCAGGCTTCTTTTAACAAGTCCTTCCCGGTCAGCTGGGAAGAGCTTCACCGAACCGCAAAGGCCCTGGCCTGGCGGCTGACAGAAGTAGGTCCCTTTGACGGAATCGTTGCCATCACACGCGGCGGGCTGGTCCCTGCAGCCGTTGTGGCGCGTGAGCTGAACATCCGGATTATCGACACGGTCAGCGCCGCATCCTACGGCGTCGATGGCTCCGACCAGGAGCGCGGTACCATCCGCATGATGAAAACATGTGACATCGCGGGTGATGGCACAGGCTGGCTGATTGTCGATGATCTGGTCGATACCGGTGAGACGGCGAAGGCTGTGCGGGCATTGCTGCCGAAAGCTCATTTTGCGACGGTTTATGCCAAGCCTGCCGGCCGGCCGCTGGTCGATACTTTCGTGACCGAGGTCAGCCAGGATACCTGGATTCATTTCCCCTGGGATCTGGAGCCGCGCCCGGTTGAGCCGATCTCCTCGCTGCGACGTTAAAGAGCTCCGTCGCTAGAGACTGTGGCGCTAAAGGGCTTCGGCGAGTTCGTCGAGTTGCTCTTCATCCTCGATTCGCACCCGGGATCCGTGCTCGACGGAAATAAGCTTCTTTTTCTTGAGTTGGGTAATGGTCCGGCTGACCGTTTCTGTGGTCAGGCCGAGATAATCTGCGATGTCCGTTCGGGTCATAGGCACGGAAACCGGATTCGCGGGCAAATGGCGCTTCACCTGACGGGCTGAAAGCCCTCGGAAGAAGGAAGCAACGCGCTCCGCAGCGGTTTTCCGGCCAAGCAGGACGATCTGCTCCTGCATCAGGGTCATTTCCTCGGACGCACGGGCGAACAGCCGATGCTCAAGCGTCGGGATTTCCTTCAACAGGGCCTCGAGTTTGGACCGTGGGAAGCGGCAGAGTGTTACGGGCGTTATCGCTTCAGCGCCAAAGCCATAAGCGTCGCGATGGGACACGCCGAGAAAATCGCCTGGAAAAAGGAATCCCGTCACCGACCGGCGGCCATCGGCCAGTAATTTGTAGAGCCGGACAGCGCCTGTTGTCAGCGTGTAGACATAGTCCGCAGCTTCACCTTCATCGACAATCGGATCGCCGGCCGCCAACTCAACGGAAGACAGGATGCCGGTAAGCCGTTGCACTTCTTCCGCCCGGAGTGCACCGCAGATTGCGAGATCACGGATATCGCAATCATCGCACGGCGAGCCTGTTGCCGCGGTTGCGCTATTTTCTCCCGAGATGCTTTGCATCCGATGCTCCGGTCCATGCCAGTCGAGGGATCCATGATCGATCCGGTGGCTATGACTGACCCAACACTAACGTTTTCGTGCCCCGGGTGGAAGATGCTCGACGTGCGTTATTACGCTGCGTGGGCACTTCCGCGCGATTGCCCCGAAGTCGGGCATGGTAACTCGCAGCGGAAACCGCTGCCTGTTGTTCCGGTGTGAGCGAGGAAAAGCGCGCCACCATGAGCGCGTGCGATGTCACGCGCAATGGCCAGACCGAGCCCGGAGCCACCGCCATTGCCGGATAACTGGAAAGGCAGAAACAGTTTCTCGCGAATAGGCTCCGGTATGCCGGGGCCGTCATCCTCGAACAGAAGTGTCAGCGTTCCGCCATCATGTTCGAAGCCGATATGGAAACGGGACGCTCCGGCGCGGGCCGCGTTCGAGGCCAGGTTGGCGAAAATCCGGTAAATCTGGTCGGGGTCGACCGATATGAACACGTTGGGGGGCTCGTCGGTCTCGATGGCCAGATGGCCCTCTCCTATCGACGTCTTCAATTCCGGGATGATGTCGTCGAGCAAGGCCTTCAGCGTGAGGCGTTCGGTCATCAGGGGAACCGATTCCTGTGTGAAGTTGAGGGTGTCCGAGCAGAGTTTGACCGCCCGATCGATTGTCCTGAGGAAGGGCGGCACCGCTTTGCGGACGAACGGGTCCGAACTTTCGGCGAAGCGGTCGGAAACCAGCGTGGCGGTGGCCAGCATATTACGCAGATCGTGGTTGATCTTGTTCACCGCCGTGCCGAGCGTCGCAAGCCGCATGTTTTGCCGGAGCGCCTGGCGGACGCCCTGTTTCATCTCCGCGAGTTCGCGGACAGCGATGCCGATTTCGTCCCGCCTGTCGGAGGCAGGCAGATCGGATGTCGGATCTTCCGGACGTTGGCGGAAGGCGATCATGCTGCTGGTGATGCGTTGCATGGGAAGCACCATCAGCCAGCGCAGGGAAAGGAAGACAAGGGCCGCGGTGAAAAGCGAGATGACCACCGAGAGCGTGAGGATGCGCCAGGAGAAATCCAGCATATCCATGTGCATCGGCCGCTCGTCAATCAGCATGGTGACAAAGATCTCGGGGTCTCGCGGAGACTGGCCGTGCAACCGGACGATCCGGTTGCGGGTCTGTGCCAGGGTATCGAACGCATCGAGGATCAGGGTCAGAACGCCGGTGCTTCTGAGATCAACGGCAATATCCGGTTCCGGTACCACGGCCCGCCGGAGCATTGGCATGAAATTGGATTCGTCGTTTGCCACGACGCTGTAGGCGTCCACATGGTCCAGCAACTGGCGCGCCAGCATCTCTGTGACCATACCGTCCGGCGCCGCCTTGACGGACAGTGCGGCGAGGTGGCCCTCCGCCAGCTTCTCCTGCAGATAGCTCAGCCGATACCGCGAAATCGACGGGGTGTAGATCAGCACCTCCGCCACCATGATGAAAAACACCGTCAGCAGCAGGAGCCGGAAAGAGAGACTGTTAGCAAAGCCCAGCATATACACATGTCCGTCGACGTAACCTGCGGGGCAAGCTTACCCGAAGGCGGCGAGGAAGCGGACGATTTTGCGCATGCGCGGGCTGAACAGTGTTTCCGTGAAGAAAGAACCGGCGGCCCGCTTGCCGATTTCCCCGAGGGTCGGGTAGGCGACGATCGATGAAGCGACCGCGCCGATCTTGATCTTCTGTGAGATCACCATGGCCCAGGTCTGGATCAGGTCCCCGGCGTTCTTGCCGACGATGGTCGCGCCCAGCACCCGTCCGTTTTTCAGGGTCATCACCTTGATGAAGCCGTTTGTCGCGCGCTCGGCCCTGGCCCGGTCATTCTCCTGATAGGGCCATTTCAGCACCCGCAGCTTCTCGCCGTGCTGCGCGCGCGCCTCCCGCTCCAGCAAGCCGACATGGGCAAGCTCGGGGTCGGTATAGGTGACGCGGGGTACAGCGCTGTGGTCGGCTTTCGCAGGCATGCGGAAGAGAGCGCTGCGGATCACGATGCTGGCGTGATACCCGGCGACATGGGTGAATTGCAGGCCGCCCGCGACATCGCCGATGGCGTAGATCTTCCGGTTGCTGGTCTTGAGGCCTGCATCGACCTCGATCCCGGCCCTGCCGTACTTGATCCCGGCGGCCTCCAGGCCGAGTCCTTGGATATTCGGGCTGCGACCGGCGGCCATGAGGAGGTGGCTGCCCTCGATCTGCTGCTGTGCGCCGTCCTGCTCGATGGAAATCCGGACGGATCCCCCGGAGCCGTCAGTCCGTTTCACCATGGCGCCTTCGAGAAGGGTGACGCCGATCTCCTTCAGGTGGGTGCGCAAGACCTCCGCGGCTTCTTCGTCTTCATTGCCGAGCAGGCGGGCGGCTTCGATCAGTGTCACGTCCGCGCCGAGATTGCGGTGCGCTTCGGCCAGTTCGCAGCCGATTGGGCCACCGCCAACGATGAGCAGGTGATCCGGACGTTCGGTCAGGTCGAAAATGGTTTCGTTGGTCAGGTAGGGAGTGCTGTCGAGACCGGCGATGGGCGGGATCATGGCGCTGGACCCGGTCGCGATCACGAAACGCCGGGCACAGACCCGGACGCCCCCGCCGGTCACCGTGCGGGCATCCGTGAATGTAGCCTGCGCCTGGACAACCCGGACGCCCAGTTCTTCGAAGCGCTCGACGGAATCATGCGGCTCGATCCCGGCGATCACGTCACGGACATGGTCGTGGACCTGCCGAAAATCGATTTCCGGCTCCGGTAAGGTCACGCCGAACTTTGCTGCCCCACGTGCCGCCGCTGCGGCGTGACCGGCCGCAAGCATGGCCTTGGAGGGAACGCATCCATAGTTCAGGCAATCCCCGCCCATCAGGCCCCGCTCGAACAGGACGACCGAGGCGCCCATCTGCACGGCGCCGGCGGCGACGGACAATCCGCCCGAGCCTCCGCCGATCACGCAGATATCCGCCGATATTTCCTGTTCGGCATTCATGGAGTCGGGGGCGTTCGTCTTCATCGCTCTCTGGATACTCCTCGGTATATAGTCGCGGACTCACAGCTCGAGCTGCGGCAGTTCATCCGCGGAAACCCATTCAGGGCATCTATGTCGCGCACTGGTCGAGGCACAACCAGTCACCTTGGCGTGAGGAAATGCCGGGGTGAGCCGATCGGTCGCCGCAATTATGTGACATAGAGTGCGCACCTGCGTTGACTCGGGCAGGGCAAAACTATATACAGCCCGGCACTCGCGAGATTGCTATATTTTACGTCGACGGAGACTTCCCGTGAAACGCACCTATCAGCCCAGCGTACTCGTACGCAAGCGCCGTCATGGCTTTCGGTCCCGCATGGCGACCGTTGGCGGCCGTCATGTTATTCGCAACCGGCGCTCCAAAGGCCGCAAGCGTCTGTCCGCCTAAATGCTGCTGCCCGGCCGGATTGGCCGGGTCGCTTGCATTTCAGAAAGCTCTTTTGCCATGCGCAATCCGTCCTCAGGAACGTTGGAGCGCCTGCAAAAGCGCAGCCAGTTCCTCACGATTGCCCGGACAGGCCGCAAGGCCGTTACGCAAGGGATTGTCCTGCAAGCCCGCCCGCTTGAGCCCGGTCACGAGACCGAGATCAAGGTTGGCTATACTGCCAGCCGTAAAGTTGGCGGGTCGGTTCAGCGGAACCGGGCAAGACGAAGGCTGAGAGCCGTGGTTCATGATGTAATGAACGCGATGGCGAAACCGGGGCATGAATTTGTCCTGATTGCCCGAGCGAATACCCTGACCCGCTCCTATAACGGCCTGCTAGCCGACCTTAAACGCGCGCTCGGCAAGGTGGATGCCCTCAAGCAGGAGGTTCGGACGTGACTTCCGTCACCGGCTCCCCGCTTGCATGGTTGCTCCGCGGGCTTATCTTCTTCTATCGCTACATGATTTCCCCGTTTCTCGGGACTAATTGCCGTTTCGAGCCGAGCTGTTCCCGCTATGGACTCGACGCAATCGAAAGCCACGGTGCCGTTCGCGGCGGCTGGCTTACCGTAAAACGGATTCTGCGCTGTCATCCCTGGGGCGGCTGTGGCTATGATCCCGTCCCCGAGCGGGATGGGGCCGCTTGCCAACTGCATCACAATTGTCGGGCCGAACAATGAACGAGCAAAAAAACCTGATTTTCGCCGTCGTACTGTCAGTGGCGATCCTGGTCGGGTTTCAGTTTTTCTATGAAGTTCCGAAGGTCGAGCAAGAGCAGGCCCGTCAGGCCGAACTCACGGCTTCCGGGACAACCGACTCTTCCGCAGCGCCCTCGGCGTCGAACGTTCCGTCCGGTGCGCCGGTCGGTGGTGGGTCCCTGCCGGGCGGCACCAAGATGTCGGCTGAGGATGCGGTCAAGGCACGGCGCGCAATCGCGGCAGACCCGAAACGGATCAAGATCGAAGCGCCAGGCATGCGCGGCACGATCTCGACCGTGGGGGCCCGGATCGACGATACGGTTCTGACCCACTACCGCGAGAGCCTGGACAAGAACAGCGACGATATTCATCTGCTGAAACCTGTCGGTGTTCCGAAATCCTACTACGCCGAGTTTGGCTGGGTTCCGGAAGCAGAGGGTACCCTGGTGCCGAATGCAAAGACCGTGTGGGCTGCTGATAGCGACACGCTGAGCCCGAATCAGCCGGTCACGCTGACCTGGGACAATGGCGCGGGCCTGGTCTTCGAGCGTACCTACGCCATCGACAACCAGTTCATGTTCTCCGTGACGCAGAAGGTGCGGAACAGCGGCAATGCGCCGGTGACGCTCTTCCCGTATGGACTGCTTTCCCGTGGTGGCACGCCGCTGACGGCAGGATTTTATATCCTCCATGAAGGTCCGCTCGGCGTTTTTGACGAGACCCTGAAGGAAGTCGATTACGACGATCTGCAGGAGGACGGTGACGTTGAGGTTGCGGCGACCGGCGGCTGGATCGGTATTACCGACAAATACTGGCTGGCCGCTCTGGTGCCGGCCCAGGACGAAGCCGTCAAATACCGCTTCATGCACATGATCCGGCAGCAGGATGACCGCTACCAGACGGATTACCTCGGTTCCGCCAGGGCGATCCCGGCGGGCGGTGTGGTTGAATCCGAAGTGCACCTCTTTGCCGGTGCCAAAGAGGTCAAGCTGCTGGACAAGTACGAAGCCGAATACGGCATCGCAAACTTCGATCTGGCTGTGGACTTCGGCTGGTTCTACTTCCTGACCAAGCCGTTCTTCTATGCGCTGTCATGGCTGCATGGGGTGGTCGGTAACTTCGGCATCGCCATCCTGATCTTTACGGTCGCGGTCAAGGCGGTGTTCTTCCCGCTGGCCAACAAGTCCTACAAGTCGATGGCGAAGATGCGCGAGCTGACGCCGAAGATGCAGGCCCTGCGTGAGCAATATGGCGACGACAAGCAGCGCCTGAACCAGGAAATGATGGGGCTCTACAAGAAGGAGAAGGTCAATCCGGCCTCCGGCTGTCTGCCGATCCTCGTGCAGATTCCGGTCTTCTTCGCGCTCTATAAGGTGCTGTTCGTTTCCATCGAAATGCGCCACGCGCCGTTCTATGGCTGGATCCATGATCTGTCCGCGCCGGATCCGACCACGCTCTTCAATTTCTTCGGTCTGATCCCGTGGACGCCGCCGGAGTTCATCCCGATGATCGGTGTCTGGCCGATCCTGATGGGGCTGACCATGTTCCTGCAGCAGAGACTGAACCCGCAGCCGGCCGATCCGATTCAGGCCAAGGTGTTTATGTTCCTGCCGATCTTCTTCACCTTCCTGCTGGCGAATTTCCCGGCTGGTCTGGTGATCTACTGGGCCTGGAACAACCTGCTTTCGATTGCCCAGCAGCGGCTCATCATGTGGCGCATGGGCGTCAAGTAGGAGTGTGATGACCGAAGAGCTGAGCCCCGAAGAACTGGAAGTTGGCCGTCACCTGTTTGCCCAGGAATGCGGTTTTGTGTGGGGCGCGGCACGGCTAGACCAGTTGCCGGAAGCCACCATGCCGGAAATCGCCTTTGCCGGGCGTTCAAATGTGGGCAAGTCGAGTCTGGTGAACGCATTGACCGGCCGCAAGACGCTGGCACGCACATCGAACACGCCGGGGCGGACCCAGCAGCTCAACTTCTTCAATCTGGGTAACCGGTTGATGATCGTGGATCTGCCGGGCTACGGCTATGCGAAGGTTTCCAAGACCACGGTTGAGGCCTGGAATCGCACCCTGCGTCAGTTTCTGAAGGGCCGTACGGTGCTGCAGCGCGTGCTGTTGCTGGTGGATTCCCGCCACGGCCTCAAGGACACGGACCGCGAGATGATGGACATGCTGGACCAGGCGGCGGTCTCCTATCAGGTCGTTCTGACCAAGGTCGACAAGCCTAAAAAACCTGAGCTGGATGCGATCGTGGCGGAGACGGAGGCGGAGCTTCGAAAGCACGTCGCCGCGCATCCGGTGATCGTCTGCACCAGTGCCGATAAGGGAACGGGCATACCTGAACTGAGAGCGGGACTCGCCGCGCTGGCGGACTGAGCAGCTCAGGACTGATAAGCGTTGGGGGAGAGAGACATGAGCGAATCGTCTTTGATCGAACTGCGGCAGGAATGGCTTTCCAAAGCCGGTATTCTGACCGAGGCCTTGCCCTTCATGCGCCGATACAGCGGCAAGACGGTCGCCGTGAAATTCGGCGGTCACGCGATGGGTGACGACGCGCTCTTCAAATCCTTCGCCGCCGACATGGTTTTGATGAAGCAGGTCGGCATGAACCCGATTGTCGTGCATGGCGGCGGCCCGCAGATTGGCAAAATGCTGGAACGTCTGGCCATCAAGAGCGAGTTCATCGATGGCCTGAGGGTTACCGACAGCGCGACGGTCGAGATCGTCGAGATGGTTCTGTCGGGCTCCATCAACAAAAGTATCGTCGCTGCCATCAATGCCGCCGGCGGCCGGGCCATCGGCATTTCCGGCAAGGACGGCAACCTGATCACCGCGCGCAAGCTGCAGCGGACCAAAATAGATCCGGACAGCAATATCGAGAAGGTGCTTGATCTCGGTTTCGTCGGCGAGCCGGCAAGCGTGGATGTCAGCATTCTGAAGACATTCTCTGACGGCGGGTTGATCCCGGTGATCGCGCCAATCGGCTTCGGCGAGGACGGCGAGACCTACAACATCAATGCGGATACCTCGGCCGGTGCGATTGCTTCGGCGTCGGATGCTGCCCGGTTCCTGCTGTTGACCGACGTGGCCGGGGTGCTGGACAAGAACGGCCAATTAATCCCGGAACTCAGCGTCGGCGACGCGCGGGGCCTGATCGAGGACGGGACCATCTCCGGCGGTATGATCCCGAAGATCGAAACCTGCATCGATGCGGTGGAGAATGGCGCCCGCGCGGCTGTCATTTTCGACGGACGTGTGCCCCATGCCTGCCTGGTCGAGCTGTTCACGCCACATGGCGTCGGAACCATTATCCGCGGCTGATCCGGTTGACGTGAAAGTCGGGGAGTCCCGACTTTTGCCGAAAGGCACGAAATTCTCCAACGAGCTGAAATAACGGCGATTTCGCCGTTATTATTCTTAACAAGCGGTATAAATCGCCCGGATTCCCGTTTGCGATTTGTCAACGATCCTTCCGTACAATCATAGGAATTGGGAAGCCTTTGGAGCTTCTCTAAAAAGTGCTGCGGCGAGACGGTATGTCGGACCACGCACTGGGATCGGCGCATTTCTCGGAAAGGAGAATGCCGTGAGTGGAAGCTTGAAAAGTCAGGCGAAGCGTTGCATCGGCGCCGCCGCACTTGTTGCCGGGATCGTTTCCTTTGTGGCTCCGGCCAGTGCGCTGGATCCACGGCTTTGCACCCAGCACGGAGATCTGGTCAACCAGCTCGGAAAGAAATACGGAGAGGCGGTATCCGCCTCCGGTTTCGACGGAGCCGGTAACTTCGTGCAGGTCTTCAGCTCCAAGACGGGGAGCTGGACAATCGCTGTTTCAACACCCGGCGGACAGACCTGTGTGATTTCCGCCGGTAATGACTGGCAGAAAGAAGAGAGCGAACCTCCGAAACCTGAAGTCGCGTCCTGACCGGCGCCTTCTAAGCGTCTTCCTCAGCCTCTTCGGGTTCCTCGCTCACCAGTTCGATCTGCCAGGAAAGCTGGTCATCGCTGAGCGGGAAGCCGCCATCTTCGGTCGGTTTGAGCGCTTTCTCCGGCGGAATGTTGGCGAGACGAATCTGAAGCTGTACCGCGAATTCCATGCTGTAGCCGGCTTTCCACACCAGCGCGATCACGGCCTTCGGATTGATCGATGAGGCAAGGCTGTGCACAGCATCTTCCGACAGACCGGTGATCAACTCGAACGAGGCAAGCACAAATGGGCGTTTGCCTTCGCTGACCGCATCGCGCACGACCTCTTCGGTCAATGTCCCGTTGTCATACATCTGCCGGGCCCGCTCGCGCCCGGTCACGATACCGTCGCCCTCTGCCAGTGCCGGGTTTTCCGCCAGCCGCTTTTCAATTTCAGCGGCGAGGTGAGCCGAGGTTTCCGCACCGAGATCAGCACGTTTACTAAGTTCGGCAACCAGCGCATATCCGACAAACTTGGCCAGGCTCAGGGCATGGCGGCCAAGCAGTTTCGGACGCGTTACCAACGGTCGGTGCAGCACGGGTCGATCCGGTGCGCCCTCGATCAACTCATCCAGCGTTTCCTCGCGAATCTGGGCGGACCTGTTGCCCAGAAGATCGGCGATGGCGGCATCGTCTTTTGCGGAAATGACCGCATCCGACACCCGCTCGGATACTGTCTGGCGGCGTGAGATGGCGGAGAGCGCGCCAGCTACAGGCTCGTTCCGGATAATCTCGACAAGCAGTTCGTCCGCCAGCAGCGGAGAATGTTCCAGGATAGGTCCGGAGACCGAGAGCACGGTGTCGCGGGCCAGCACGGCAATGACACGGCTGACCAGTTCCGGCGGGGCGTCCGGCAGATCCTTTACCGCGTCCGCCAGGACAGCCCGGACACGCTCGACCTGATCCTGCGCCAGCGTCTCCAGAACCTCGACGGTCAGCTTGCGGATACTGTCCCGCCGCTCCGAGCTCAGGTTCGGCGCTATCGCCGCGACCTTGCGGGCAACGATGGAGCGAACATCGTCGCTCTCGTCCTGCGCCAGAAAATGGTCGGCATGGCGCGGTGTCGCCGTGTTGGCGGCGACTGCCTCGCGGATCTCGCTGTTATCGTCTTCGGCCAGGAAGAACAGGATTTCGGGTGGCGTCAGGTGGTCTTCCGCAAGACGCTGGCGCTCCGCTAGATCCGTGCTCGCCGCGACGTTCTTTGCCTTCTCGTAAAGGGCTTTTTCCCTGTCGCTCATCCGCCGCTTCGGTTCATTGGCCATCACTGCGGTCTCCGCTTTCTTCCGGGTCTTTTGCAAAAGCATAGGCGTTCTTGCCGCCATGCTTGATCTCGTACATCGCTTCGTCGGCGCGGGCGACCAGGCTCTCGGCATTCTCGGACGGGGCATGGGGCTGCCCGCCGATGCAGGCGATACCGATAGACATGCCGACCTTGCGGGTCTCGTCCACGGCATACTGTGCCAGAGAGCCGGCGGCTTTCAGCAACCCTTCGGCCTTGCTGGCGGCCGTCTCTCTGTCGGCGCCATCGAACCAGATAACGAACTCGTCACCGCCGAGCCGGGCCGGCATATCCTGTTTGCCGGCCGCGTCGTGCAGCATTGCGGCAACGTCGAGCAATACCTTGTCGCCCATCTGGTGCCCGAGATTGTCGTTTACCAACTTGAAGTTATCCAGATCGACATAGATCAGCGCGCCGCCTTCGCCGGCCTTTGCCAGCCGGTCGTCGAGGCGCTGCTGGAAGGTGCGCCGGTTCAGCAGCTTGGTCAGCGGGTCTGTGGTCGACAGCAGTTCCAGATTCTCGTGGGAGGCGACCTGCTCGATGGCGATGCCGATCTGGTTCACGACCTCTTTCATCAGGTCGCTGTCATCCTCGTTCCAGACCCCGCCGACAGTGTCTCGCCAGAGGATCACCGCGCCATTCGCTTTCTGATGATATCCGGTCGGATAGGCGAGGATGTTCGAGCCGTCGGCATCGGTCAGCGTGATCGGGGCCAGGGTTTCGGCCCCGGATTTGAGTAGATCGGCGAGGAAGGCCTCGGGGGCGTCGCCGAGTTCGACGGCCAGCATAAGGCCGCCCGCGTCGTTCTTGCGGCAGATCACGCAGCCGTCCGAGGCGAGGGAGCGGGCAATCGCGCGGGCGGCGGAAGCCAGCATGGCTTTCGGGTCCACTTCGTCGCGAATGGTTCGCACGATATAGGCCATCAGCCGTTCGCGATTGCGGGCCTTTGCCAGAGCGGCATCGCGCCGCCGTGCCTCGGACATATCCCGGCAGACACCGCGGGCGCCAAGCCACTCGCCGTCATCTGAATGGAGGGGGGCAGCGGAGGCCTCCAGCTCGGCGATGCTGCCGTCAGCCCGGCGGAAACGGAATTCGATCCCGGTCGAGGGTTCTCTCGCGTTGAAGGGTGTGACCACCTCGATACCGTCTATCTTGCTGACGAAATCGTCGGCGGAATGGCTGACCAGTTCGTCCGGCTCGTAGCCCAAAGCGCCCGCGGTAGAGACGAAGACGAATTTGCCGTTCACGTCGGTTTCCCAAGCGAAGTCGCTGGAGATTTCGACCAGGTCCTTGTAGCGCTGCCGGGATTCGACCAGGGCGTTGCGCAAGTTCTGGTCGAGGGAGATATCCCGGCCCAGCAGCAGCACATGCTCCCCGCCATCGACCGGAAGGGCGGTGATATCGGTTGTCCGCCCTGCTTCCTCGTCCAGGATCTTCATGTTCTGGGGGCGGCCGCCGCTGGAGAGAGTGGCGCTGACCAGCGCAATTACCGAAAGGGCGCTGCCGGACATGATCCCGTGGACCAGGGACATTGCAGCCGGGTTCGCGCCGATAATACTCTTTTCCTGATCCAGCAGCAGGATCGGTCCCGGATACTGGAAGAGAGGAGCGCCATCCTCCAGCAACTGCAGAATTTGGTCCGAATCGACCCCTGCAAACTCTTTTGGTTCTTTACTGTCCATCGTGCCGGTGCCGCTCTGTTGCCTTGTCACGCCGCGTTCCCCTCGCCGATCCCCGTTAGGGGACTGTGACTGTCGCCGCGCTTGCCCGCGGCGGTTCGAGACGCCACTCTAGGATGATGAAAGATAACAATATGCTAAAAAACAAGGGAATGCTGGACCCAAACGCAATCGAGACATGGGTCTTCGATCTCGACAACACGCTGTATCCTGCAGGGAGCAATATATTTGCCCGGGTTTCTGTGCGGATAACCGAGTATGTCCAGAACCGTTTCTCGCTTGAGCACGAGCCTGCCCGCGCGTTGCAGAAGGACATGTTCCGGCGCTATGGGACGACTCTGAACGGCCTGATGGCGGAGCACGGTATCGATGGAGAGGAGTATCTCCATTTCGTGCATGACATCGATGTGGCGGATATTGAGCCCGACCACGCACTTGAGGCCGCCATCAGTCGGCTGCCGGGACGGAAAATCATCTACACCAACGGCTCGGTTCCCCACGCACGGCGGATCATGGGGCAGATCGGCGTCGACCATCATTTTGAGGATGTGTTCGATATCGTCGCGGCCGATTACGTGCCGAAACCCAATCCTGGCCCTTACGACACGCTGGTTTCCCGCTACGGGTTCGATCCCGCACGCAGCGTCATGGTCGAGGATATGGCTCGAAACCTGGAACCTGCCGCCGCCCTGGGTATGACCACGGTCTGGCTCTCCGGCACGCTCGACTGGGCGAAGGAAGGGGCGGAGCAGGACTATGTTCACCACGTCGCCGACGATCTGACGGCATGGCTGAACGGACTGTCCGGATCGCGACCGGCCTGAGCACTACGTTCCTCGTAAATCTGAGCTTTCCGGCTGCGCCGTATCGAGGCGGCGCGCGGCAAGTGCCGCCGCAAGAGCGATGGCGGCCGATCCGAGCATCACGAGTAGAAGCGCATAGCGGGCGTTTTCAGCCGTCAGAACAGCGCTGGCGATTGATGCCATGGTGGCGCCGCCCGCCACGGTAATGGCGCTTGCGAGGCCGGCTGCACTGCCGGTGAGCTTCGGATTTACCGAGATAGCGCCGGCATTCGCGCTCGGAAGGGTCAGCCCGTTGGACACGCCGACCAGCATGCAGGGGCCGAAAAGCGCCATCACGTGATCGACCTGCATCGCGTATAGCATCAGTCCCAGAAGCAACCCCGCGCAGGCGAGGCTTCGCCCGGCGAGCATCATGGTCGTCAGCGGGACCCTCCCGGCGAAACGCCCGGAGAGAAAGCTTCCGAACATGAAGCCTGCCGTGATCGACCCCATGCCGAGGCCGAGCGTCACGGGCGTAAGGCCGAAGGCGGAACCGGCGGCGAGCGGTGCGCCTGCGAGGAAGGCGAAGAAGGCGCCGACCGAGAAGGCCATGCAGAGCGCATAGGACCAGAACCGCCCGGAGGAGAACAGTTCCGGATAGGCGCGGAACTGCGCGCTCATGGAGCCGGAGCGGGAGTGGTTGGTTTCCCGCAGGTCCGCCCAGCAGAGGGCGAAGACGGCAAGGCCGAAGGCTTCGAGGAACCAGAAGCTGGCGCGCCATCCAAATGCCTCGTCGAGCAATCCGCCCAGGCTTGGCCCGAGCATGGGCGCCACGGCCCAGGACATCGCGACATATCCGATCTTGCTCGCGGCCTCTTCCTTGCTGGTCGTATCCCGGATGACGGCAAGGGCCACGGCATAGGTCGGTGCGATCACAGCCTGGAGCAATCTGAATCCGAGGAAGGTCCAGATATCGGGCGCAAAAATACATCCCGCCGTGGCGATCATGAAGAGTGCGAGACCGGAAAGGATCACCGGCCGCCGTCCGAACCTGTCGGACAGGGGTCCCAAAACAATCTGGAGAACGGCGGACGCCGCTGCATAGGCGGCCAGCGAGAGGCCAATCACACTGTATTCCACGCCGAATTCGGCGGCCATGTTCGTCAGCGACGGCAGGAAAATGTTGACGGGCAGGATGCAGAGCGCCGAGAGCAGGATCAGTGTGGACAGGCGCGGTCCGTCTTGAGGCTTTGACATGGCGGGTATCTCTGGCGTGTTCGGAGCGGGAGGGCTTTGATCATGAAAAAGGCCCCGTGAGGGGCCTGCTTACCGCGCATGGGTGCTTTCGCCCGGCGGCTATGCCACCTCGCCCATACGCCTTCCGACTACGACAATTACCCGGTTCATTTTCATAGCCCGATAAGCTTAACAGCGAACGGCGCTAGGTCAATGTCCGCCTCAAAGCTTCCAGAAAGCCATGCAGGGGCTGGTATTTCTCTGCAGTCCGGACGCCGGATACATCACCGGTCAGGTCATTCACCAGAATGGCGGTGCCTACTTCGCGCCATGATGCCAAAAAAGCAACGCTGCACAGATTGACAGAAATCCGCCACGTGCTCATGTTGCGCCTCAAATTTCATGCAGGTTATGGGGTGTGAGGCTATGAGCGCGAGCCAACTCGAAACAGTGATCAATGCGGCCTGGGACGACCGGGACAATGTCGGTCTGGAAACCAAGGGCGAGATCCGCGAGGCGGTAGAGCAGGCATTGGCCGGTCTCGATGATGGCTCCATCCGGACAGCCCAGCCGCTTGGCGATCATAAATGGCAGGTGAACGAGTGGGCGAAGAAGGCGGTGCTGCTGTCCTTCCGCCTGAACGACATGGACATCATCCCGGGTGGCCCGGTCGATGGCAATCTCGGTCCGTCCGTCTGGTGGGACAAGGTGCCGTCGAAGTTTGCCGGTTGGGGTGCCAACCGCTTCCGCGAGGCCGGCTTCCGCGCCGTGCCGAACTGTGTCGTCCGTCGCTCCGCCTTCATCGCCAAGGGCGTTGTGCTGATGCCGAGCTTCGTCAATCTCGGCGCCTATGTGGACGAGGGCACGATGGTCGATACCTGGGCCACGGTCGGCTCCTGCGCCCAGATCGGCAAGAACGTGCACCTGTCCGGCGGCGTCGGTATCGGCGGCGTGCTGGAGCCCTTGCAGGCTTCCCCGGTCATCATCGAGGACAATTGCTTCGTCGGTGCCCGCTCCGAGGTGGTAGAGGGTGTGATCGTCGAGGAGGGCGCTGTGCTCTCCATGGGCGTCTTTATCTCCGCCACCACCAAGATCATCGACCGCGATACGGGCGAGATCTTCATCGGCCGCGTGCCTGCCTATTCCGTCGTGGTACCGGGCTCGCTCCCGGGCAAGCCGCTGCCGGACGGCACGCCGGGCCCGAGCCTCTCCTGCGCCGTGATCGTCAAGCGCGTCGATGCCCAGACCCGCTCCAAGACCTCGATCAACGACCTGCTGCGGGATTGATGTGGGACACCAGATCGACCCGGTCCGGCTGACCCAGGATCTTGTCCGCTGCGAGAGCGTGACGCCGGTTGAAGGCGGTGCTCTCTCCCTGCTTGAGAAGGAACTGACGGCGTACGGTTTTACCTGCCGTCGGCTTTCTTTCTCGGCGGACGGCACGCCGGACGTTGAAAACCTCTATGCCCGGATCGGTACCGGTGCGCCGAATATCTGTTTTGCCGGGCACACCGATGTGGTGCCGCCGGGCAATGCTGATGACTGGATTGCCCCGCCTTTCTCCGGCGAGATTCGGGAAGGCCGTCTTTATGGCCGTGGCAGCTCCGACATGAAATCCGGCGTCGCCTGCTTCGCGGCGGCGGCGGCTCGGTATGTCGGCAAGCACGGCGCCGATTTTGGCGGTTCGATCTCCTTCCTGATCACCGGCGACGAAGAGGGTCCGGCGATCAACGGCACTGTGAAGGTGCTGGACTGGATGGCGGATGAGAGCGAGATCATCGATGCCTGCATCGTCGGCGAGCCGACCAATCCGGAATTTCTCGGCCAGATGATGAAGATCGGCCGGCGCGGCAGCTTCACCGGGTATTTGACGGTGCACGGGACGCAAGGCCACACCGCCTATCCGCATCTGGCGGATAATCCGATCCATCGTCTGGTGAAGATGCTGGAGCCGTTGACGGAAGGCGTTCTGGACGAGGGCACGGAGCATTTCCAGCCGACCACGGTGGCCATTGCCACGGTCGATACCGGCAATCCAGCTAACAACGTGATCCCGGCCAAGACCAGTGCGACCTTCAATGTCCGTTTCAACGATCTGCACACAGCGGAAAGCCTTGAGGCGAAATTCCGCGCCATGTTCGACGCTGTCGGCGGACGATACGATCTGCGGATTGAATGCACCTCGAACGCGTTCGTCACCGAACCCGGCCCGCTCAGCGATGCAGTCGCCGCGGCCGTGAAGGACGTGACCGGTAAGGAGCCGGAGCTGAGCACTTCCGGCGGTACGTCCGACGCACGCTTCATCCGCAAGTTCTGCCCGGTGGTTGAGTTCGGCATTGTCGGCCAGACCATGCACAAGACAGACGAGCATGTGATGGTCGCGGATATCGAGGCGCTGACGGCGATATACGAGAGTGCGTTGGAAAAATTCTTCGACGCGGCGCGGGCCTGACCCCGATGGCCGTACCGGGCCCTGCCGAAATCTTCCGCGCGGTCTATGGCTGCTGGTGTCTGGCGCTTGGACGGCCTGGCGCCATTGATCTGTTCGACCGTAGCGAGACCGGTTTCTTTCGGTCTTTCTTCGCGGCTGTGCTGGTCCTGCCAGCCTTCGTGCTGTCCGACGTGGTGCATGGCTCGGCGGCGTGGCTCGACGGTGGCGTGCTTGACTGGGTCAGCTACGCCCTGCGCTACGCGATCTACTGGCTGGTGTTCCCTTTGGCTGCCTGCATCATCGCCGAGAAGATCGGTGTGCTTGATCGCATTCTCGATCTTCTGGTGCCTTACAACTGGGTGACGCTGCCGTTCGGTTATCTCTTCTGCGCGCTTACGGTGATCGGCGCCGGAGAGGGCCCGGTTGCGGATTTTGCCGGAAACCTGAGTGTGTTTGCCTGGGTTGGCCTGCTGTTCCTGATGTTTCGTTGGGCGCGCACGCTGCTTGGTGTTTCAGCGCTGATGGCCTTTGGCTTCGTCCTGGCGGACGAGCTGTTCTCGTTGCTTACGTATCTGCTGCTGGAAATCGTCGTGGCCAGTATCTGAGCTATCAGTACCCGACTGAAACCAGATAGAGCCCGTCCGGCGGTGCCGTCGGTCCGCCCGCGGCCCGGTCTTTCGCGGCCAGTGCCTTTTCCACGCTCCGCCGCGTCCATTTTCCCTCTCCGACCAGCCGCAGGGTGCCGGTGATGTTGCGGATCTGGTGGTGCAGGAAGGAGCGGGCGTGAGCGTTCACATGGATCTCCTCGCCGACTCGGCTGACGGTCAACGCATCCATGGTCTTTTCCGGTGACTGCGCCTGACAATGTTTTGCCCGGAAGGTGGTGAAGTCGTGCTTGCCGATGAGCGCCTGCGCCGCCTCATGCATGGCGGCGGCATCCAGCTCCTGCGGGACGTGCCAGACCCGGCCGCGATCGAGTGCGGCCGGTGCCGGCCGGTTCAGTATCCGGTAAAGATAGGATCGCTTGATGGCGGAAAAGCGGGAATGAAAATCCGGCTCCGCTTCCATCGCGTGGCGGATGACGATGGGCGCCGGTTTCAGATGGAAGTTTACCGCCTTCATCACCGTCCCGGCATCGAACCGATCTGATTCCAGATCGAAATGGGCGACCTGTGCCAGGGCATGCACGCCCGCATCGGTGCGGCCCGCGCCGACCACTTCGGCATCTTCTCCGGAGAAGGCTTTGACGGCCTCTTCCAGCGCCTGCTGGATCGACGCCCCGTTGGCCTGACGCTGCCAGCCGGAAAGACCGCCGCCGTCATATTCGATTGTGATCCTGAAGCGGGGCATGGGCTCAGCCTAACCTGGTGCCGGGCGTCAGCCCGTCATAGCCGCGCAGCAGGTCGGCGGCATCCATCGGCGCCTTGCCGGGCCGCTGCAGGCGAGTGATGCGCAGGGCGTCCTTGGCGCAGGAAACGGTAAGTTCCTCATCCAGCACCGTGCCGGGATCGTTACCCAGTGCCCCAAGTTCCAGCACGTCGGCCGCAAAGACCTTGAAGCGGGCGCCGTCAAGCTCGAACCAGGCGCCGGGCCATGGCGCGAGGGCGCGGATGGTGCGCTCCAGTGTGGCGGCGTCTTGCGTGAAATCGAGATGGCCGGTCTCCCGGGTGAGCTTCTCGGCGTAGGTCACGCCTTCATCCGGTTGCGGTGTCGCCTCCAGATAGCCTTCCGCCAGTCCTGCCAGGGCCGGGACGATCAGCTTGGCCCCGAGGGCCGAAAGCGCGTCATGCAGGGTCTCGCCGGTGGTCTCCGCTGTGATCTCCACGCGTTCCGCCAGCAGCATGGCGCCGGTATCGAGGCCTTCGTCCATCTTCATGATAGTGACGCCGGTTTCCGTGTCGCCGGCGAGGATCGCCCGCTGGATCGGCGCAGCACCACGCCAGCGGGGCAGCAGGGAGGCATGGACGTTGACGCAGCCGAGGCGCGGCGCGTCGAGGATTTCCTTCGGCAGGATCAGGCCATAGGCGACCACCACGGCGGCGTCGAGCTTGAGGTCCCTGAAAGCCCGGTGCTCATCCTCATGCTTGAGGGAGAGCGGCGTGAAGACGGGGATGCCGTGTGCTTCGGCCGCTTCATGCACAGCAGATTTCCGCTCTTTCTTGCCGCGTCCGGCGGGGCGGGGCGGCTGGCTGTAGACCGCGGCGATCTCATGCCCTGCGGCAATCAGCGCTTCCAGAACGGGCACGGAGAAGTCGGGCGTGCCCATGAAGGCAAGCCGGAGGTTTGTACCGGCGGCGGGAAGCGGGGCGGACCCGGTCATGATCTATCCGTTCTGAGGCAGGTGAGGCAGGCTTCAGGCCGCCTCGTCTTCTTCGCGCTGTTTCTTCGCCTTGATCATCTTTTTCAGGATCATGTTCCGCTTCAGGGCGGAGATATGATCGACGAACAGCACGCCGTTCAGATGGTCGATTTCGTGCTGCAGACAGGTTGCCAGCAGGCCGTCGGCATCCATCCGCTGTTCCGCGCCGGTCTCGTCGAGGAACTGCATCGTGATCTGGGCCGGGCGGGTGACTTCGGCATAGTGACCAGGCAGGGAGAGGCAGCCTTCCTCATAGGTGTTCAGATCCTCGGAGGACCAGACGATTTCCGGATTGATCACCTTGAGCGGCTGTTTTTCCTCGCCGTCGCCAGAGATATCGACCACGAGCAGCCGCTTGGTCAGACCGACCTGCGGCGCCGCCAGCCCGATGCCGGGCGCGGCATACATGGTCTCCAGCATGTCGGCGAGGACCTGACGGATGTCGCCGTCGATCTCCGTCACCGGAGTGCAGTTGGTTTTCAGGACCCGATCAGGTGCCCAGAGGATGTCGCGCGTGCTCATAAACATGTGTCGAATTTGTTGCCAGCAGCCCTTCAGGTAGGGGATCGGCCTCTGGAGGTCAAGCGTTGCGGCGCCAGTTCGAACCCCCGTTTCCTTAGGCCGGACGTGGTAGAATAGTGATTCGCCGAGACGACTTTGATGACCGGTTGAACCGAAGGTGCCGAAATGGATGGACTGACGCTAATTCTCGCGGTCGTTGCTGCGGGTGCGGTTTTGCTGGCCGCGATCGTGTTGCTGAAGGGCCGCGGCACAGACCCGCTGCTCACGGCGGCGCTGGAGGAGGCTGCCCGCAGGCAGGCGGAACAGGCGGAACGTGCCGCGACCGCTCAGGCTGAGCTCGCTGGCCGGGTAACGCAGCTTTCCGAGAATCACGCGGCGGCCCAGGCCCGGATCGCCGAGCTGATGCAGGTGCAGGAACGCGAGGTGACCAAGCGTCTCGACGAGCGTCTGGCCGATGTCTCCAAGAAGGTCGGCGAGAGCCTGGAGAAATCCAGCACCAAGGCGCAGACCAGTCTGTCCGAACTGCAACAGCGCCTGGCCGTCATCGATACGGCGCAGAAGAACATCACCGAGCTGTCGACCCAGGTGGTCGGCCTGCAGGACATTCTCTCCAACAAGCAGGCGCGCGGGGCTTTCGGGGAAATCCAGCTCAACGATCTGGTCAAATCGATCCTGCCGCCGAACGCCTACCGGTTTCAGGTGCAGATCGGCGATAACCGCCGGGTCGATTGCCTGATCGATCTTCCGAACCCGCCGGGCTCCATCGCCATCGACGCCAAGTTCCCGCTGGAGAGCTATCACGCACTGAGCCGGGCGACGAACGATGCCGAGCGGGAGGCTGCACGCAAGCAGATGGCTGTGGCGATCCTGAAGCACGTAAAAGATATCTCGTCGCGCTACATCGTGCCCGGCGAAACCGCTGAATCGGCGCTGATGTTCCTGCCGTCGGAAGCGATCTATGCGGAGCTGCATGCCAACCTGCCTCAGGTGGTCGAACAATCCTGGAAGGAACGGGTCTGGATCGTCTCGCCGACGACGCTGATGGCGACGCTGAATACGGTCCGGGCCGTCCTGAAGGACGCGCGTATGCGCGAGCAGGCGCATGTCATCCAGGCCGAGGTCAGGATTATGCTGAACGATGTCGGGCGGCTCGACGACCGGGTCGGCAAGCTGGAAACGCACTTCCATCAGGCCGAGAAGGATATCCGCGATATCCGGATCTCGACCGGCAAAGTGATCAAGCGTAGCGAGCGGATCGAGGAGATCGAGCTCGGTACTCTGGAGAGTTCCGCTGATGTTGCGGAGGATCTTCTGGGTAAGGTCGACGCCCTGCCGCTTGAGAGGGATTGATGCAGCCGCGTGTTCTGAAAAACCGGACCGTTGAGCTTCCGGTTCTGACGGAACGGCTCTGTCTCCGTGCCTACCGGGAAGACGATCTGGAGAATATATTTCGTCTTCGCTCCAACCCCGACGTGGTGAAGCTTCTCTACGGCGAGCCAATGATCCGGGAAGAGGCGCCGGACGCTCTTGCCCATCATATGACCGCGCCCCGTTTCGATGCGGACGGCGACGAGCTCAAGCTGGCTGTCGAGCGGCGGTCGGACGGTACCTATCTCGGAAACCTGAAATTACAGATCCTCAGCCTCGAGCATTTGCAGGGCGAGATCGGCTATGTCTTCGACCCCCGCTATCACGGCAGGGGCTATGCCCGGGAAGCAGCGGCGGCGGCGCTTGATCTCGGCTTTCGGCATTTCGGGATGCATCGGATCAGCGCGCATTGCGATGCTCGCAACACGGCCTCCTGGCGGCTGATGCAGAAGCTCGGGATGAAGCGGGAAGCCCATTTTCGCGAGAGCGAGTTCTTCAAAGGTGTCTGGGCGGAAGATTTCATCTACGCCATTCTGGCCCGGGAGTGGATCGGTACTCCGGAGGCTGAATAGCCAGGAAGCTCAGGCAGGGGTCTTAAACCGTTCCTCTGGAATGACCGCTATGACGGTCAGCTCCACCAGCAGGCCCGGGTCCACCAGGCCTGCGACCTTGACGCCGGTTGCGGCGGGGCCGTGCGCTTTCGAGAAGCGGCGCATACGGACATTCTGGATCGCCGGAAGATCTTCATCCCGAACGTAATAAAGCGTGGTCGAGACAATGTCCGAAAGATGGCCGCCAAGGGCCGCCAGAAGGATCTCGATATTGTCGATCGCTACACCGGTCTGAACTTCCGGGTCGCCCGGCCCGACAATCTCGCCATCCGCATTCCATGCCACCTGTCCGGTCAGATGCACCCTTCTCCCGTGCGGCTCTACAACTGCCTGAGAGAATGGGAAATCTTCATCGGACCAGACTTCCGGCGGTGAAATGCGGATGGGGCCAGTCATCGTAGTCAGTTATCCGATCTGACTTTTTCGAGGAACGTTTTGACCTCGCGGTCGAGAGACTGTGCCTGTCCGGCTACGCCCTTGGCGGCGCTGAGGACCTGATCGGCAGCGGTACCTGCCTCTCCGGCGACCGTCATCATGCCGTTCATCGTGGCGCTGACCTGACCGGTGCTTTGGGCCGCCTCGGAGGTGCTGCGGGCGATCTCGTCCGTGGACGCACCCTGTTCCTCCACCGCGCTGGATACTGCCACCATCTTCTCGGTCATGTCGCCGATCAGATTACCGATCTCCCGGATCGCGTCCACCGCCTGGTTGGTGTTCAACTGCACCGCATTGATCTGTGCGGAGATCTCCTCCGTGGCCTTCGCCGTCTGCGTCGCAAGGTTCTTCACCTCAGATGCGACAACGGCAAAACCCTTGCCCGCATCGCCGGCCCGTGCGGCCTCGATGGTGGCGTTCAGGGCCAAGAGGTTGGTCTGCTCCGCGATGTCGGTGATCAGCTTCACCACCTCGCCGATCTTCTGCGACTCCTCGTCCAGGCTGGTGACGATCCTGTCGGTATCCTGCGCCTTGTCGGCAGCCATCTGGGCCACCCGCGAGGTCTCGGAGATGTTGGTGCTGATCTCCTGCACCGAGGCGGACAGCTCCTCTGCAGCGGCAGCCACGGTATTGACGTTGTTCGAGGTGGTCTCGGCAATCGTCAGCACGCCGGAGGATTCCATCTTCACCTGTTCGGAAGAGTTCACCATACCTTCGGAGCTCTTCTCCATCTCCCGGGCCGAGAGGCCGACCTGATCGACGATGGCCTTGACCGACTGCTCGAAGGTATCGGCCAGGTTCAGCATGGCCTGACGGCGCTCCTCTGCGGAGCGGGCTTCGGCGCGCTGCTGCTCCTCGCGCAGCCGTTCCACCTCGCGACCATTGTCGCGGAAGATCTCAACCGTCCGCGCCATCGTGGTGATCTCGTCACCGCCCGACGTGTCCACGTCCGTATCCAGATTGCCGTCCGCGATCACGCCCATCGTCGACGCAAGACCGTTGATACGGCTCACCACCTGACGGGACACAAGCAACCAGCCGATCAGTAGGCTGAGCAGGACACTGATGCCGCCGACGGCGAGCAGAAGCTGCTGGCTCTGGAAGATCGTGGACTTTGCCGATTCCTCGCTGATGGTGGCCTCTTGCTCGGCCTGTGCCACCAGGCTTTCAACTTCATGGACGAGTTCGGCCACGCGCTCGCGGCTGTGATTCAGCGCATCGACAGCGGCTGCCTCGGTGGAGAGCAGCTCAACGCGGATTTCGAAGACAGATTCCGCGCCATTACCGAAGGCGCCCAATTGTTCCGCTTTCTCCGCGGCATCCGCGTCGATCCCGCGCTCGCGAAATTCGTCCAGCGCAGCATTCATGGCATCGTAGGCCGCCATGAACTGATAATTCGTCTGCTTGATTGCTTCGCTATCGGGAGAGACCGCTCCGGCATTCAGCAGACCGGCAACCAGGTTCGCCTGTGCCACCAGCTCCAGTGAGTTCCGGATGACGCCGGCATCGTCGTTCACGAGGGTCGAAATCGAGCCTTCAATATCGCCGATCAATTTCTCGCCGCCGGAAATAAGCTGGAAGCTCGCTTCCTGGGTAACGGGTCCGATCGCCGCGTTGAAGGTATCGCTCAGCGCCGCGATTTCTGCCTGGAGCGCGTCTCTTTTTGCCTTTAGCGCGAACTGCTCATTATAGGACAGGGTGTTCTTGATGAGCTCTTTTTTCCGCAGATCGAAGACCGACTTCTCGCCGATTCCATAAAGGCTGAGATTGAGGGCGACTTCCCGAAGGGCGTTGGCGTTGTCGCTGTCTTTCAGTCTGTTCACGGCATCGTAGACGTCGTTTGACCGGGCACCGAATGTCTCTTTCAGCTGATCGACCTCTTCCTCGGAGGCGGCGACGCTGGTTCGGGCGGTGATGGCAAGCATGCCATGGCCATTGGCTGCAACCTTCAGGCCCGATTCAAGCTGCAGGATTTCTTCTTCAAGCAGGTTTTCAATAGAGCTGACAGCGTTGCTGATTGTTTCATCGCCACGGAATTCCAGTGTTGCATTCGCTTGCTGAACCACCGGGATGGCTTCGGCGACGAACAGGGCATGGGTCTGGCGGATTTTCTTGGTCAGCTCGTCCATCTGGCCGCGCAATTCCTCGCGTCGGCCGATCGTCCATTGCAGGTCTGTCAGCGTGCTTTCGATCTGGGAAACCTGGCTGGCGAGTTTGTCCTTTTGCTCTTCCGGAAGACTCGTGAGGGTTTCGAGACGGGCGCGCAGCCCTTCGATACCGACGCGCATGTTTTCCTGGATGGCGTCGCGCTGTTCCTGGGTCGGCGCGCTGACGAGCGCCGGCGCGGTCGCGGCAATTGAGGCGCTGGTATTTGCCAGGGCCATGGAGTTCTTGATCGCGGGGATCGAGGTGCCCGTGAACATATTGAGTGTGCGCTGAAGCTCGACAAAGGCGGCGATGGAAATGCCGATCGCAACCAGCGTGATGATCGTGATCGCGAGTAAGGAGAAATAAAGCTTCCCGCCAACCCCTAACTTCCACGGCTTCTTTTTCGCGGAGTCTTCCTGATCATCGGGAACGGCGGCGGTGTTATCCAAGTGCAATACATCAGCCACGATTAAAAATACCTCTAAACAATAGTGATTCTGTAAGGAGGCCTCGACCGTGTTCTTCGAGGCGGTCTCTGGAGCAACGAACGCAGGTTTTTCCTTTCATCACGAAAACGAAACGTTTTTCCGGATGGAAGAGAGTTTGGTTAATATCAACGTGAAGCCGTCGATAAATTCAAGTGCGAAAAAGCTAGGAAAAATAACAACTTATTTCTGACGGTTAAGGTAAAATTTTAGAAAAAATATGTGGACTTCAAAAAAATGCTGCGGCGCAACAGTGGGCGTATCTATTAACGCCTTAAAAGTTATGGGTTTTTTGGTTGCAGCAGACTGTTGCTGTCATTCCGGAATGAAAACAGGCGGGCCATATCGGCCCGCCTGTTTCCGGAATGTGCGTGGTGCGTTTAATTATTCGTTTCTGACTTTTGCGAGGAAGGTTTTGACCTCGCGGTCGAGAGACTGTGCCTGTCCGGCAACACCCTTGGCGGCGCTGAGGACCTGATCGGCGGCAGTGCCTGCCTCTCCGGCGACCGTCATCATGCCGTTCATCGTGGCGCTGACCTGGCCTGTGCTTTGGGCCGCCTCGGAGGTGCTGCGGGCAATCTCGTCCGTGGACGCACCCTGTTCCTCCACCGCGCTGGATACCGCAACCATCTTCTCGGTCATATCCCCGATCAGATTGCCGATCTCCCGGATCGCGTCCACCGCCTGGTTGGTGTTCAACTGCACCGCATTGATCTGTGCGGAGATCTCCTCCGTCGCCTTCGCCGTCTGCGTCGCCAGGTTCTTCACCTCCGATGCGACAACGGCAAAGCCCTTGCCCGCATCGCCCGCCCGTGCGGCCTCGATGGTGGCGTTCAGGGCCAAGAGGTTGGTCTGCTCCGCGATGTCGGTGATCAGCTTCACCACCTCGCCGATCTTCTGCGACTCCTCGTCCAGGCTGGTGACGATCCTGTCGGT
Source organism: Nisaea sp. (assembly GCF_034670185.1). NCBI lineage: Bacteria > Pseudomonadati > Pseudomonadota > Alphaproteobacteria > Rhodospirillales > Thalassobaculaceae > Nisaea > Nisaea sp. Next base: position 789,814 of record NZ_JAXMNY010000002.1, on the reverse strand, counting down.
ATCCTGCGCCTTGTCGGCAGCCATCTGGGCCACCCGCGAAGTCTCGGAGATGTTGGTGCTGATCTCCTGCACCGAGGCGGACAGCTCTTCCGCCGCCGCGGCCACGGTGTTGACGTTGTTCGAGGTGGTTTCGGCGATGGTCAGGACGCCTGAGGATTCCATCTTCACCTGCTCTGAAGAGTTCACCATACCCTCGGAGCTCTTCTCCATCTCCTGGGCCGACAGGCCGACCTGATCGACGATGGCCTTCACCGACTGCTCGAAACTGTCTGCCAGGTTCAACATGGCCTTGCGCCGCTCTTCGGCGGAGCGGGCCTCTGTGCGCTGCTGTTCCTCGCGCAGCCGTTCGACCTCGCGGCCATTGTCGCGGAAGATCTCCACCGTCCGGGCCATGGTGGTGATCTCGTCGCCGCCAGATGTATCAACATCCGTGTCCAGATCGCCGTCCGCGATCACCCCCATCGTATCGGCCAGACCGGAGATCCGGCGTACCACCTGGCGTGACACCAAGAGCCAGCCAATCAGAAGGCCGGCAACGGCACTGATGCCGACCATTGCGAACAGCAGGTTCTGGCTATCGCCGATTGTTGAGAGCGCTGTGGATTCGCTCGCCGCAGCTGCCGTTTCGGCATCTGACACCAACAAAGCGAATTCTTTCTGCATGTTTTCCGAGGCTGTCCGGTTCCCGTCCAGTGCGGTTAGAGCGGCGGCTTCGATCTCAAGCTGTGCCTGGCGCAGCGCAAAGACACTTTCCTCGCCAGCTCCGTAAGAGACGATCTGAGCTGCGAGCTGCGGGATCGTGTCATTATCGACGCGCTCCTTGAACACAGTGATTGCCGACTCGACTGCGCCTTTGGCGGAATTGTATCGGCCGGACAGGACATTGAGTGCCGAGATATCGGGAGCGGTGGCGCCGGAGTTCAAGAGACCGGCCAGGAGATTGGCTTCTGCGGCGAGCTGCAGCATCGACTGCAGCTTTGCCACGTCGCCGTTGACCAGACCCGTTATCGTCTTGCGGATGTTCGCATTCAGATCTTCCCCGCCAACTGCCAGATTGAATGTCGCATCGTCGATGACGGGCTCGACCATGGTCTTGAACAAGCCTTCCAGCTCCGTGAGCTTGGCGTCGAGAGCTTCCCTCTTGGCCTTGAGATCGAGCGTCTGCTGGAATGTGAGAGACTGATTGTAGTCCAGTTCCTTGAACCGGATCGCAAATGCCGAATCTTCGCCTTCGCCGAGTGCAATAAGGCTTTCCGTAAAGTCCTTCAGGCTCTGCGCCGCTTCGGTCTCGGGAAGCTGCGTCTCATATTCTCGGACAGTTTTGCGAATGGTTAGGAATGATTCTTCGAAAGGGGTGATCGCCTCAAGCTCCGTGTTCGCCGCTGTCCGGATCATCAGGGCAAGAAGTTCCCTGAGGCTCGCGCCAACCCGAAGTCCCGCCTGGAGGTAGTTAACCTCTCCTTCGAGGAGGGACTTGATCAGCTTTGAGGAACTGTCGACGGTATCTTCGCTGGTAATAACGAGATTGAAGTTCGCATCGTCAACCAGCGGAGACAGATCTTTCAGAAAATCCTGATGAGCCGATAGCATCTCAGTAACCTTCTGGCTGATGCGGTCTTCAATGGCTTCCTTCTCGCGCATCTTATCGCCGAGGGCGACGATGCCGCCGTGGAAGGAGGTGATCATGTCGAGTTTTTGCGTCTTCTTTGTCTCGTCGAGCGCTTCGAGACTGCGGACTTGGTCTTCAAGTTTCTTGATGAGGGTTTCGATTTCGGATTCCGTCGCGACCCGTTCCTCGTCACTTTGCGCGGTTACGATCTCGGGGGCTTTCGCAGAGATCCCGGCGCTTTCCGCTGACATATGGAGCGAGGTTTTGATGGCCGGAATAGCCTCTCCGGCAAAGCCTTCCATGGCACGCTTCAGTTCCCCGAAGGCCCAGATAGAAACCAATGCGGCGACGACAGTGATGACGAACATGCTGCCGATTGAGAGATAGAGTTTTCCGCCGACGCCCAGGCCTAAACGTTTCTTGGGTCGCGGAGCCGTCTCCTCGTTGTCGGTGTAGTCCTTAGGCTGTTCCATGCTCGCCATGCTCATCTCTTCCGGTCCGTTTCTTCCCCGTCCCGAAAGCCGGCGGCACACAGTGCCGCCGGCCACCAGGTGTTTATTATTTTGTTAGTTTTTCGACGGACTTGAAGCTGCCGTCGGCCTGGATCACGCTCAGAAAAACGTCGCCCATGCCCTGGTTGTCGCCGGCGCCGTATTCAAGCGTCGCGCCGCCGAGATCGAATTTTCCGGTACTGTAGACAGCGTCCAAAAAGTTCTCCCGGGTCAGGTCCTTGCCGGCTTTCTCAAGCGCCATGATCGTCAGACGTCCGACCATGTAGCCTTCGAGCGAGACAAAACCCGGCTCAAGGGCGCTGTCATAGGCCTTCAGGTCGTCGGTGTAGTTCGCGACGAGCGGAATGCTCTTGTCCCACGGAAACGGAACGACCTGGCTGATCACCACGCCGGTGCCCTGATCGCCAAGCTCGCCGGCGAGCGCGTTCGAACCCACGAAAGAAATGGTGACGAATACCGGGTCCAGTTTCAGCTTCTTGGAAAGCTTGATGAACTCGGCGAGCGGCTTGTAGGCGCCGACCATGACGACAGCTTCCGGTTCCGCTTTACGGATCGAGAGGAGTGCCGTTTTGACCGCGGTCGTGTTGCGCTGATAGTTGCCTTCGGCGACCAGCTTCATGCCGCGTTTCTCGAGCGCCTTGTTCACCCCGGAAAGACCGACGCGACCGAAACCGTCATCCTGATAGAGGATGGCAATCTTGGTAATGCCGAGATCTTCCGTCAGATGCTTGATCCAGGTTTCGGTTTCCTGATCGTAGGTTGCCCGGACGTTGATGACGTTCGAGTTCGCCGGATCGCGCAGGAAGCCTGCGCCGGTGAAGGGACCAACGAACGGAACCTTGGCGGCCGTCGCGATCGGTTGCGTCGCTTTGGAGGTCGGTGTGCCTACAGCGCCAATGATTGAAAATACTTTGTCCTGATCGATAAGCTTCTTTGTGTTCTCGATCGCGCGGTCCGGCTCGTAACCGTCGTCGTACTTGACGATCTCGAGCATCCGGCCGTTGACGCCGCCGGCCTTGTTGGCAGCGGTGAATGCAGCCATCAGTCCCTGATTCATACCGGTCCCGAGGGCGCCCGCAGGGCCTTCGAAGGCTGCGGACTGGCCGAAGACAATCTTGTCACCGGAGACGCCCGGCGTTTCGGCATGTGCAGGGGCAACCAAAAAACCAGCGATAAAAAGCGCGGTTACAGCGCTATTCTTGAGTAATTGCATGGGTAGTGTCCTCTCCTATAACTTCCCATGCGCAAGATGCGCGTTTGAAAATTAATAAATGCCTAAACAGGATCAATAATTGTCGAAAAAGAACAAGAGAAAAGTGGGATTAGATTTGCCATAAAATTAATGCGCCATAAAGTTGATGAATACGATATGGTGATACTAAAAAATCCTAAAAGGATTATTAGGTAAACAGTTCGCCGGTGTTTTCTGTCTTTGTGAGGTGTCAATGCTGGTTGAGCTTCAATTAAATAAATCAAATCGGATGTCGTCTATTTGTATGCACGAGTACCGGGAGGTAGTATTTCAGCAATGACGATTGAGCGTTCACCTGAGCACAGTCTGCGGCGCGCTTACGGTTATCCCTATCCGGCGCCGAGCCACGATTATCTGTTCGCGGACGGCCGAGTTGAAGCGCTTCCGGCGGATCCGGATCTCGGGAACCGGCAGCCGGTCATCGCCGTCGGCTCGAACCGGGCGCCGGAACAATTGGCGAGAAAGTTCGGCGACATGGGCGAGAGCACAATCCCGGTCACCTGGGCCTGGATGCATGGTTATGACGTGGTCTATTGCGCCCATCTTGCCGGATACGGCTCCGTGCCCGCCACGCTCCACGGTAGTCCCGGGACCGAGGTTCGGGTGGCGGTCACTTGGCTGACCGAGGCGCAGCTGGAGCGGATGCACGAGACCGAGAATGTCGGCGCCAGTTATGTCTATGGAACATTCGATCCGGACGCGATCAATCTCGGTGACGGTCGGCCGGCGATGCGGGCGGGTTGCTATATAACAAAATGCGGCGCGCTCGCGCTGGATGGCGCGCCGGTCGCGTTGGCCGAGATCGAGGCGAAGGGACGGCAGTTTAAGAGTCTGCCCCAGGCGGCAAAACTAGCGCTTCTGCATGGCATGTTCGGCGATCACCCGGAGGAGGCCGCATGGGTCTTGTCTCTGTTGGGCGAGGAGAACCGGCCGCGCCGGGCGCATCTGACGGAGCGGCTCTCTGAAAAAACAGTTCCGTTCGACGATCCGCGTTTCAGGGTGATTCTGGGGTAGACCCCGCGGCAGCCTTGGCCGAACCGGTCAGCCGCCAGACGGCGGTTCTCCGCAGCTCCGAATCCTCGATCTCAAGGGATACCGGTACGTCATAGTGCGCGCAGAGCGCGATACCGCCGATCGGCTGATATGTTCGCCCTGGATCGCCGACCAGTACCAAAGCACCCGCATCCGCGTGACGTTGCAGCCAGGCCTGCATGCGGTCGGACATGCTCCGCTCGTAGCAGATGTCCCCGGCAAGCACGGTGTCGTAGAGCGGCCCGCCATCCTCGGCCATAACCGGCTCATCCAGCATGTCCCGGATTGCGATGGTCAGCCCTGCCTGCAGCCCGTTTGTTTCCGCATTCAGGGCGATTGCCGTCGCGGCGACGGGATCGGTGTCGTTGGCAATGACGGTTGCGGCCGACGCCCAAAGTGCGGCCAGCCCGACCATGCCGGAGCCTGCGCCGACATCGAGGACGCGCTTGCCGGCGACGAGCGGAGCGTTGTCGATGACGTAGCGCGCGACGGCCTGTCCTCCAGCCCAGGGGAAGGCCCAGTAGGGCGGCGGCAGGCCGTTCTGCTCCAGCTCCGTCTCGGTGGCTTGCCAGAGCGTTGTCGCTTCTGTGGCCAGATGCAGTGTTAGTTCGGGGATCAGGGGAGGCGAGATGGCTTCGGTGTTGCGGAGGATGAAATCCGTTGTGATGAGCTTCGTGCCCCCGGCGGTCATCCGGCCAGTATTGCCGCGGTAACGATCCAGCCGAAGTATCTGTTCGATTTGAATTTCACGAGGCAGTCCTTTGGGTCGTCGATATCGATGGTGCGTATCTGCCAGAGCAGCTGCGCACCGGCGGCGGCAAGTCCCAGATAGAACGGCCAGCCAAGCCCGATCAGCCAGCCGCTTGCCGCGATCCCGGCCAGTGTCAGCGGATAGACAGCCCAGAGAAAAGGCACGGTTCGCGCGCCGAGCGCAAGGGCGGATGATTTCACGCCGATCAGGACGTCGTCTTCCTTGTCCTGATGGGCGTAGATCGTATCGTATCCGAGGGTCCAGATGATGCCTGCGCAATAAAGCACGCTGTTGGCGATATCGACATCGCCGGTGACCGCGGCCCACCCCATCAGCGCACCCCAGTTGAAGGTCAGGCCGAGCACGAATTGCGGCCAGTAGGTGATGCGCTTGAACAGCGGGTAGGTGACCACGAGCACGAGCACCAGGACGCCGAGCACCCAGCAGGTCTGGTTCAGTTGCAGCAGGATCAGCAGCCCGGCGCAGAGTTGCGCGGCAAGGAAGACGAGAGCCTGGCGGACGGAAAGATCGCCGTTTGCTATCGGCCGCTCCACGGTGCGCGCGACCTGACTGTCGAAATCGCGATCCCAGAGATCGTTGATGGTGCAGCCGGCCCCCCGCATGATCACAGCGCCGACACTGAACAGTATATAAAGCCAGAGCAGATCGAGCGGCGGCAGAGCCTGCTCCGTTGCCTGCCAGCCGAGGGCAAGACCCCACCAGCAAGGCAACAATAACAACCAGGTGCCGATTGGCCGATCCAGCCGCATCAGTCTCGCATAAGGCTGTGCGCTCGGGGGCAGAAGCCGGTCCACCCAGTCATTGCGTGCAATATCGCTTGCGGTCATGGTGGCTTCTGCATAAACCGGGCGGCACTCCGGAGCAAGGACCGGACGGCGGCAGCAAATTGCCGCCCAGAACGCGAGGCCGGATGAGTGAGAAGATCGAGACCCGTCTGTTTGTGACTGCCGACCTTACCGTGGATGGTTCGGTCGGACTTGAAACCAGTCAGACGCATTATCTGAAGAACGTCCTGCGCCTGGCGCCCGGCGCGCATGTTGCCCTGTTCAACGGCCGCGACGGCGAGTGGACTGCGCGAATCGACAGTATTGGCAAGAACGCGACCTCTCTGTCTCTCATCGAACAGCGCCGCCCGCAGCGCGACGAGCCGGATATCTGGCTGGTTTTCGCGCCGATCAAACGGGCTCGCATTGATTTTACCGCCCAGAAAGCGACCGAGCTTGGCGCTTCCGTGCTCTGGCCGGTTATTACCAAACATACGCAGGTCGAGCGGGTGAATACCGACCGGCTGCTGGCCAACGCGACGGAGGCGGCCGAGCAGACAGCCCGGCTGAGTGTCCCGGAAATCCGCGAGCCGGTGCGCTTCGACGCGCTGCTGGAAGCATGGCCGGAGGCACGGCCGCTGATCGTTTGCGATGAGACCGGGGCCGGAACGCCTGTCGCCACCGTGTTCTCGAACCCGCCTTTCAAGGGGGGAACCCCCTGTGGATTGCTGATAGGACCAGAAGGGGGTTTTGCCGATCATGAACTTGACCGGCTCCGCCAAAGTTCCTTTGTTACATCGGTAAGTCTAGGACCGCGGTTGCTGCGTTCCGACACGGCGGCGCTCGCAGCGCTGGCCTGTTGGCAGGCGGTGGCGGGGGATTGGACCCTGAAACGTCCCGAGGGACTCGATCTTTAAACCTGAATTTGTGCCCATCGGCACACTGATTCGACTGATCCCACCGGAGGAAACATGTCCCGTCCCCCAGGCTCCCAAGGCGAGCCCATCGCCAGCAAGGCGCAGCTCGTCGAGGATCTCGAATCCGGCTGCACGCCGCGCGCCGGCTGGCGCATCGGCACGGAGCACGAGAAGTTTCCGTTCCGCCTCAGTGATCACAAGCGCTTGCCTTATTTCGGCAAGGACGGCATCGGCGCCATTTTGAATGGGCTGGTCGACAAGTTTGGCTGGGATCCCATCTATGAGGGCGAGAACGTCGTTGCCCTGACCCATGGGGGCTGCGCCATCACGCTGGAGCCGGGCGGGCAGTTCGAGCTGTCCGGCGCGCCGCTGGAGACCCTGCATCAGACTTGCGACGAGGTGCACACGCATCTGGCGCAGATCAAGGAGGTCAATGCTGAACTCGGCGTCGGCATGCTGGGTGCGGGGTTTGATCCGACATCGACGCGTGCAGATATCGAGTTCATGCCCAAAGGCCGCTATGTGGTCATGAGTGCCCACATGCAGAAGGTCGGTACCCTCGGCCTCGACATGATGAAGCGGACCTGCACCGTGCAGGGAAACTACGATTTCGAGAGCGAAGCGGACATGGTGCAGAAGTTCCGCATCAGTGTCGCCCTGCAACCGATCGCCACGGCCCTGTTCGCCAATTCGCCCTTCACGGAGGGCAAGCCGAACGGCTTCAAGAGCTATCGCTCCCATGTCTGGACCGACACGGACCCGGCTCGCTGCGGCATGCTGCCTTTCGTCTTCGACGACGGTTTCGGGTTCGAGCGCTATGTCGACTATATGCTCGATGTGCCGATGTATTTCCTCTACCGGGATGGCGATTATCAGGACGTTGCGGGCAAGAGTTTCCGCGATTTCATGGCGGGCAGGCTTGAAGGCTATGAAGGACAGACCGCCTTCATGGGTGACTGGACCGATCACATGACGACCAGTTTCCCGGAAGTCCGGCTGAAGAAATATATCGAGATGCGCGGTGCCGATACCGGCCCCTGGCGCAACATCTGCGCGTTGCCTGCGCTCTGGACCGGTATCCTCTATGACAGCGATTCCCAGCAGGCGGCGGCCGACATGATTGCCGACTGGACCGTGGAGGAAATGTCGGCATTGCGGGACGCGGTGCCGAAGCATGCCCTGCAGGCCCCGTTCCGGAACGGCACCGTTCAGGATCTCGCCAAGCGGATGATCGAGATTTCCCGGCACGGCCTGAAGCGCCGGGCTCGAATCGATGCGGCGGGTAATGATGAGAGCGGCTTCCTGAACTGGCTGCAGGATGTCGCCGAATCAGGCAAGACCTCGGCGGATCATCTGCTCGATCTCTATCACGGTGAGTGGAACGGCTCGGTCGATCCGATCTTCGAATTCCAGCGCTATTAATCGCGACAGGTTCGCCAAATGCGGCCTGCATGTGCGGGCTGCGGCCCTGAAGGGATGTCCATGACCGGACTGCCGGACGACCGGGCCGCGACCGGGCGAGGTATTGCCCTGATGGTTGCCGGGATCTTCGTGGTCTCGGTGATGGATGCTCTGATCAAGTGGCTGACGGCCTCGTATCCGAGCATCCAGATTGTGATGCTGCGCTCTCTGTTTGGGCTGATACCGCTCTTTGTTATTGTCTCTTTTTGGGGCGGTGTTGCCGCGCTGCGGACGCGGCGCCCGGGCATTCAATTGCTGCGTGCTGCGTTCGGAGCCAGCGCCATGGTCGGGTTTTTCCATGCGCTTTCCGTTCTTGGACTTGCCGAGACGGTAACTCTCGCATTCTCTTCGCCACTCTTCGTCACGCTGCTCTCAATGCCGGTATTGGGAGAGCGCGTCGGGCCGAGGCGGCTGTCCGCAACGATTGTCGGTTTCGTCGGTGTGGTGATCGTGGTCAGGCCTGGCGCCGAAATCTTCAACTTTGATGCCTTGATTCCGATCGCAGCCTCGTTTTGCTTTGCTATGACCATGTTGCTCGCGCGGCGCATATCCTCGACAGAGACCAGCGTATCTATGACCTTTTACACGACCCTCGCCGGTCTCGTGGCCGGGACTGCTGGTACGCTCTGGGCTTCCGGAACACCATCCGGCTGGATAGCGCCGCTGCCTGCCGATTGGGGATTATTCCTGATGTTGGGATTGCTTGGCGGGGTCGGCCAGTTTCTTGTGACGTCCTCTTTCCGGCATGCGGAGGCAGCGGTCATCGCTCCCTTCGAATATACCGCGCTGATCTGGGCCACACTCTTCGGATTGGCGCTTTGGAATGAGATTCCGGATGGCATGACACTGCTTGGTGGCGCCATCGTGATTGGCGCGGGGCTCTATATTGGCTACCGGGAAACCCGCCTCGGTAAAAAGACAGAAGGCCCCGGCGCGATGCCGGGGCCTTCTCCGTGATATATGTAAGGCCCAGTCGGCCTAGGTTTTGATTTTACTCAGGAACCCGTCGATTTCGGAACGCAGACGCCCGGTGTCCTCGGTAAGCTTTTCCGACGCTGAGAGCATCAGCCGGGCCGCCTCGCCACTGCGGGTGCTTTCGTCATTCAGGATGCTCATGCCCTGAGAGGCATTGTTGCTGCGCTCGCTGGCCATGGCGACCTGATTGGAGATCTCGTTCGTCGCAGCAACCTGTTCTTCGATGGCTGCGGCAATGCCGGCTGAAATCTCATCCACCTTTGCCACGGTTTTGACAATGGTGGAGATCGCGTCCACCGCCTGATTGGATTCCTGCTGGATCGCCTGGATCTGGGCGGAAATCGTTTCGGTCGCCTCAGCAGTCTGGGACGCGAGGTTCTTCACCTCGGTGGCAACGACGGCAAAGCCCTTGCCGGCTTCCCCGGCCCGGGCCGCCTCGATGGTGGCGTTCAGGGCCAGCAGGTTGGTCTGCTCGGCGATATCGGTGATCAGCTTCAGGAATTCGGAGATCTTCTCGATCGCCTTGGCGAGCCCGGAAACAGTATCGTTGGTCTGGTTTGCCTGATCGACAGCCTGCCTTGTGACGGCACTGGACTCAGCGACCCGCTGGCCGATCTCGGAGAAGGAGCTGGCCAACTCGCCCGCAACCTCGGAGGCCATGCGCACATTGTCGGCGGCGGATGCGGTGTTTTCGTTCGCGGCTTGCGACTGCGTGACCAGGGACGATGCGACGGAGTTCATGTCGCCCGCATTCTTGCTCAGTTCCGACGTGGTGTTGGAGACGGTCATGGCAATCGAGCCAACTGACTGTGAGAAGGAATCGGCAAGAGCCGACATTTCCTGAGCCTTCTGGGCCGCCATCTGGCGGTCCTGCTCCATCCGCTCCTGGCTGAGACGCTCGGCTTCCGCTTTCGCGGCCTCCGCTTCGCGCAGGGCCGCGTCGGATGTGTTGAAAGCATTGGCGACTGTGATTGCCAGCCAGCCGACGATCACGGCCTCGACGATGACGATGACCGCATGAACGATGACCCGTCCGAAATCGGCGCCATCGGGGAAAATCCACGCCGGAAAGGCAAAGTTCAGGCCGATGTGATGCACCGCCACCGCCGCCGTGGCGGCGATGACTGCCCGGATATCGCAAAGCGTCGTCAGGATCGCGAGGCAGGCGAAATAATACATATGCACGTCGATCTGCCAGGCGTGACCTTCGAACTGGAGCACGATCAGGGAGACCATGACCATGATCCCGACAGCCTGCAGCATGCGTGTCGATGCTGCGTGCGGCGCCTTCCAGCTTGCGATGCCGCAAACTGCAGCGGTCGCGACAGCGCCGATGGCCGGGGCAATCAAATGCGTGCCCAGCATCAGCCCGAAGGCAAGTACCAGCAGAACATGGACGGCGATGAAAAGGGCCATGAACTTGACAGCCCGTGCGCGAATTAACTCGAGCGCATTCATTCTCAGGTCTCCTTTTGGAACAATCGTCGTGCGTTGCCGGTGACGCCGGCGCAGCCGAACAGGGCGGCAGGGGCAACTACGGCCCAAGCTCCGGCATGCTTCAGTTGTTGAGCGTCGTCAGGCGTTTCCAGCCTGACGAGTGCGACGGAGTCGATGCCGCCATGACGCAGCATTCTTCCGCCCGCGGCCGAGACCGCGCCAAGAATTTCGGTTTTGTTGAGCCATGGCGGGAAGATTGCCGCAGCGGTCTGTCCAGCTGCCACCGGTGTTGTCAGCATCAGGCCAGCTATGAAAAGGCTGCTGAACAACAGCAAGAGTGATGCGGCCAAGGCGTCACGCAATTTTCGGCTCCTATTTGGATTTCATGCCTCGAAGCAGGGGCGATGAATCTAACAAAGCCGAAATATGCTCCTAATAAACCTAAATTTTTATTAACCAGTACGTAGGACCAAGAGGTTCGTTCCTACATGGCGGTGCCACCAATGGTAACGCCGGTCATCTTGAGGGTCGGCTGGCCGACGCCAACGGGAACGCCCTGTCCGCTCTTGCCGCAGGTACCGATACCCTCGTCAAGCGCAAGGTCATTGCCGATCATGGTGATCCGGCCCATGGCGTCCGGGCCGTTGCCGATCAGGGTCGCACCTTTCACCGGCGCGCCGAGTTTGCCGTTCTCGATCAGGTAAGCCTCGCTTGCCGAGAAAACGAACTTGCCCGACGTGATGTCGACTTGTCCGCCGGCGAAATTCACCGCGTAGAGGCCGTTCTTCACCGAGGCGAGAATTTCGCCGGGGTCTTTGTCGCCGGCTTCCATGAAGGTGTTGGTCATGCGCGGCATCGGGGCGTGGGCGAAGCTCTGACGGCGGCCGTTGCCGGTCGGCTCCATGCCCATCAGTCGGGCGTTCTGCCGGTCCTGCATATAGCCAACGAGGATGCCATCCTCGATCAGCACGTTCCGGCGGCTGCGGGTGCCTTCGTCGTCGATGCTGATGGAGCCGCGACGGTCATGCATCGTGCCGTCATCGACGACAGTCACGCCCTTTGCCGCGACCTGCTGGCCCATCATGCCGGAGAAGGTTGAGGTTTTCTTGCGGTTGAAGTCACCTTCAAGGCCGTGTCCGACGGCCTCGTGCAGCATGACGCCGGGCCACCCGCTGCCGAGAACGACTTCCATCTCTCCGGCAGGCGCGGCGACCGACGCGAGGTTTACTTCGGCGATGCGGAACGCCTCGTCGACCTGGGCCTTCCAGTTTTCCGGCGTCATGTACTGGTCATAGGTGACCCGACCACCGGCGCCGGAGCTGCCGGTTTCCATGCGATCGCCATCGGCCAGCACGACGGAAATATTGAGCCGCACCAAGGGGCGAATATCGGCAACGCGATGACCACCGGCGCGGATAATCTGCACAGCCTGCCAGGAGCCGGCCAGCGACGCGCTTACCTGTTTGACACGGGGGTCCCTGGCCCGGGCATAGGCGTCGATTTCCTTCAGGAGATCGACCTTGTCGCCGAAGGCGGTCAGGGCCAGCGGATTGTCGTCTGTATAAAGAATCGCGTTGCTTGCGGCGGGCGGAGCGGCAAGCGTCCCGCCATAGCCTCTGCTGACGGCGGATACCGTGTCGGCGGCGCGTCTGATCGCATCTTCCGAGATATCCGAGGCATGGGCATATCCGTGCGCCTCGCCAGCGATAGCCCGGAGGCCGAAGCCCTGGGTCGAGTCGAAGGAAGCGTTTTTCAGACGGCCATCATCAAAGGCAAGGCTCTCGCTCTGGCGGTATTCAAGGAAGAGCTCGCCATCGTCGGCGCCGTGCAGCGCGTCGTCGACGACCTGACCGACCCGCGAAAGCTCAAGGCCGCCGCGCTGGAAGAAGATTTCGTCGGTCTTGCTGAGATCGCCCATAGCGTCTGCTCCTTCTGGGCCCGCCTAAAAGCCGGGCCGACAGTTTGTTCAATATCTACCCGATAGCATATGGGCTTAACGGCGACAAAGTCACGGCGCGGGAAGCCGTGTTTTTGTCGCCGTCTTCAACCGCATGGGGGCGCGTCACTTCGTCGCGGATCGTCGACGATACAATCAAAATTGGTCGATTTGTCTTCCCGCAATGAGTCGGAAAGTGTATTTCGATAAACTTGTGAAGGGTCGCGCCTAGCGCTAAAAACGGCCCCGCGTACTAAAAAACTTGGAGAGAGCGGAGATCATGAGGCTTTTCAACCGGGCAATCTCCAGCCTCGCGTACATCGCGGCGCTGCCCTTTTTGTTGATCGCCGGGCTTGTATTGCCGGCCGGCGCCGAGGAAATCCGTCTGCCTGAGCCTTACCAGTTGGGCTTACAGGACCCGGTATCGCCCGTCGGGGTCCGGATCGGTGAATTCCACGATTTTCTTCTGTGGGTGATTTTCGCCACCGGCATCTTCGTCTTCCTGCTCCTGGTGTATGTGTGCATTCGGTATCGCGCGTCTGCGAACCCGAACCCGTCACGCACCTCGCACAACACACTGATCGAAATTCTCTGGACTGCCGTTCCGGTCATTATCCTTGTGGTGATCGCGGTCCCGTCCTTCAAGAACCTCTACTATCTTGATCGGGCGGTTGATCCGGACATGACGATAACGGTCACCGGTAACCAGTGGTACTGGAACTACCAGTATCCGGACGAGGAAATCGCTTTCGACAGCTATCTGCTGGAAGGTGATGATCTCGCGAAGGTGAACGGCATTCGTCTGCTCGATGTGGACAATCCCCTTGTTGTACCGACCGGCAAGAAGATCCAGGTCCTGGTGACCAGTAACGACGTGTTCCACTCGTTCTTCGTGCCGTCTGCCGTCGTGCAAGTTTACGCGATCGGCGGTCGTACCAACGAGACCTGGATGCAGTTCGACAAGGAAGGCACTTTCTACGGTCAGTGCAACCAGATCTGCGGTCCCCGGCACGCCTACATGCCGATCGTCGTGAAGGCGGTCTCGGAAGAGGCGTATAAGGAATGGCTGGAAGAAGCCAAGGAACGCTTTGCAATGAGCGACGACGCGCCGGTCCGCGTTGCGCTCAGCACCAACTAAAACAATCACGCTATTGGGAGAGACCGATATGAGTGCCGCTCACGCTCACGCTGATGATCATGGGGCGCCGACGGGTATCCGGCGCTGGTTGTATTCGACCAACCATAAAGACATCGGCACGATGTACCTGATCTTCTCGGTGATCGCCGGGTTGATTGGTGGAGCCATGTCCATCTACATGCGGATGGAGCTTCAGGACCCTGGTGTCCAGTATATGGAGAACGGTCAGGTCTGGAACGTGTTCACCACGGCCCACGGTCTGATCATGGTGTTCTTCGTGGTTATGCCGGGTCTCATCGGTGGTTTCGGCAACTGGTTCGTGCCGCTGATGATCGGCGCGCCGGACATGGCCTTCCCGCGGATGAACAACATCAGCTTCTGGCTTCTGATTCCGGCCTTCCTGCTGCTGTTCCTGTCGGTTTTCGCCGACGGTGGCGCAGGTGTCGGCTGGACCATCTACCCGCCGATGTCGAGCAAGCTCGGAACGCCTGGTCCGTCGATGGACATGGCGATCCTGTCGCTGCACCTTGCCGGTGCATCCTCGATTCTCGGCGCCAGTAACTTCATCACCACGATCTTCAACATGCGTGCTCCGGGCATGACGCTGCACAAGATGCCGCTGTTTGTCTGGTCCATGCTGATCACCGCCTTCCTGCTGCTGCTGGCGCTTCCGGTTCTTGCCGGTGCCATCACCATGCTGCTGACGGACCGTAATTTCGGTACTGCCTTCTTCGATCCGTCAGGCGGCGGCGATCCGATCCTGTTCCTGCACCTGTTCTGGTTCTTCGGACACCCGGAAGTCTACATCATGATCCTGCCGGCTTTCGGCATTGTCAGCCATGTGGTGTCGACCTTCTCCCGCAAGCCGATCTTCGGCTATCTGGGTATGGCCTACGCGATGCTTTCTATCGGTTTCGTCGGGTTCATCGTCTGGGCGCATCACATGTACACAGTGGGGCTGGATGTTGACACAAGGGCCTACTTTACCGCGGCGACCATGGTCATCGCGGTGCCGACAGGCGTGAAGATCTTCTCCTGGATCGCGACCATGTGGGGGGGCTCGATCTCCTTCCGTGTTCCGATGATCTGGGCGATCGGCTTCATCTTCCTCTTCACCGTTGGTGGCGTAACCGGTGTCGTGCTCGCCAATGCCGGTGTCGATGTGGTGCTGCACAACACCTATTACGTCATCGCGCATTTCCATTATGTGCTGTCGCTGGGTGCGGTATTCGCGATCTTCTGCGGGTTCTATTACTGGTTCCCAAAAATGACCGGCTACCACTACAGCGGCTTCCTCGCCCGTCTGCATTTCTGGCTGATGTTCATCGGCGCCAACGTGACCTTCTTCCCGATGCATTTCCTCGGGCTGGCAGGTATGCCGCGTCGTTACATCGACTATCCGGATGCCTTGCACGGCTGGAACACTGTGGCTTCCTACGGCGCCTACATGGGCGGTCTGGCGACCATCGTCTTCCTGATCGTCGTGATCGAAGCCTTCATCACGAAGCGCAAGGCGGATGCCAACCCGTGGGGCGAAAGCGCGGACACTCTGGAATGGACCGTGTCCTCTCCGCCGCCGTTCCATACATTCGACGAGCTGCCGCGGATCAAATGATCCGCGGCGCCTCGGCGGCGTTATGAAGACGGACCGGAGCAAGAAAGGTTCCTTGCGTGTCTGATACGTCCATCGAAATAAAAGCGGCGGCACCGACCGCCGCTTCCGCGTCTCAGGCGATCCGGGATTACGTATCGCTGCTGAAGCCGCGTGTGATGTCTCTGGTTGTCTTCACCGGATTTGCAGGACTGTATCTTGCGCCGGGTGAACTCAACGCTGGTCTGGCGGCCATCGCGGTGCTCTGCATTGCGATCGGTGCCGGGGCCTCAGGTGCCATCAACATGTGGTACGACCGGGATATCGACGCGGTGATGACCCGCACCCGCGGCCGTCCGATTCCGACCGGGAAGGTCGGCGCGGACGAGGCGCTTGCGTTCGGCGTCATCCTGTCCGGTATGTCGGTCATGATCATGGGGCTGGCGACCAACTGGGTCGCGGCGGCATTGCTGGCCGGCACCATCGGTTTCTATGTCTTTATCTACACCATGTGGCTGAAGCGGCGGACGCCGCAGAACATCGTCATTGGCGGTGCGTCCGGCGCCTTGCCTCCGGTGATAGGCTGGGCTGCGGTGACCGGCGACGTGACGGCCCTGCCGCTGGTCATGTTCCTGATTATCTTCATGTGGACCCCGCCGCATTTCTGGGCGCTGTCGCTCTATCGCTCCGGCGATTACGAGGCGGCGGGCGTGCCGATGCTGCCGGTTGTCTCAGGTCGGCGGGAAACCCAGAAGCAGATCCTGATCTATACTCTTTTGCTGGTGCCGATCACATTGTTGCCGGTGGCATTCGAGACAGTTGGCATGCTGACATACGGACTGCCCGCGGCCGCTTTCGGGGTGGTGTTCATGCTCTCCGCCTGGCAGGTGTTCCGGGATGCCAGCGAGAAGAACTGCCGACGTCTGTTCGGCTTTTCGATCCTCTATCTGTTTGTTCTCTTTACGCTGCTGATCATCGATCAGGCAGCGGGGGTTTAAGGCGATGAGCGAAGAGCAAAAGCCGAGTACGCGGGAAGAACTCTACACACGCAAGCGCGGCAAGAATCTCGCGATTCTTGCCTGTATCGCGGTCTTCGCCATTCTGTTTTATGTCATCACCATCTTGAGGATGGGGGGCTGAGCCATGCAGAAGTCGTCCCGGCAGAAACGCAGTAACGCGCGCATTGCCCTGCTTCTGGCGGGTGTTGTGGTCTGCATGGTTGGCGTCTCTTTTGCCTCGGTACCGCTTTATGACCTGTTCTGCCGGGTGACCGGCTTTGGTGGCACGACGCAGATCGCGGACCAGGACGCGGCCGAAATTCTCGAGCGCAAGGTGACGGTCCGGTTCAATGCCAGTGTGCAGCCGGACCTCAAATGGCGCTTCAAGCCCGCGCAGAAAGCCATCGAAACGCGGGTCGGGGAAACCCAGCTTGCGTTCTACGAGGCGGTCAATCTCGGCGACGAGCCCGTGGTTGCGACGGCGGTTTTCAACGTGTCGCCCGATAAGGCGGGGCTATATTTCGACAAGATCGACTGCTTTTGCTTCACCGAACAGGTCCTGAAGCCGGGTGAGCGGGTCGATATGCCGGTCTCGTTCTATATCGACCCGGAGATGGACAAGGACGTGAAGATGGATGGGGTGACCACGATCACCCTCTCCTACACATTCTATAAAGCCCAGGATCAATCCGCGGCGAAGGCCGCCCGGGAACAGGCGAATGCCGGGACTCGCGGCAATGCGGATATCAAGGGATAATCGAGGAGAGTAAGGCGCGACAAGCGCCGGACTGAAGGGGAAAGATAATGAGCGGACATCCACAACATTCCTTCCATCTGGTAGAGCCCAGCCCGTGGCCCTTTGTCGGTGCCATGTCTGGTTTCATCGCCGCTGTCGGCGGTATCATGTACATGCATGAGATGGCGTTCGGCGGTTCAATCCTGATCGTCGGATTGCTGGCCATCATCGCGACCATGTACTTCTGGTGGCGCGATATCGTACGCGAGGCGGAATATCAGGGCCATCACAACCACGTTGTGCAGCTTGGCATGCGCTACGGCATGATCCTGTTCATCGCTTCAGAAGTTATGTTTTTTGCCGCGTTCTTCTGGGCATTCTTCGACAGCGCGCTGTATCCGGATACAGGTGTGTGGCCGCCGGAAGGCATTGTCACGTTCAATGCATTTGACCTGCCCTTGATCAACACCATGGTCCTGTTGCTGTCTGGCTGCACCGTGACCTGGGCGCATCACGCGCTGATCGAGAACAAGCGGGACCAGTTCCAACTCGGTCTCGGCCTCACGGTTTTGCTCGGCATCCTCTTTACCGCTCTGCAGGCTTACGAATACAGCCACGCCGCGTTCGGTTTCACTGATGGCATCTACGCCTCGACCTTCTATCTGGCGACGGGCTTCCACGGCTTCCACGTGATCATCGGCACCACCTTCCTCGCCGTCTGCTGGTTCCGCGGCCGGGCCGGTCATTTCAAGCCCGACCACCATTTCGGCTTCGAGGCGGCTGCCTGGTACTGGCACTTCGTCGACGTCGTCTGGCTGTTCCTGTTCGTCTGCGTCTACTGGTGGGGCGGCTGATCCAGCAAAGACGGGGATAGCGGAGGAAACGCCGTGAGCGACCCTTATTATCCTCCGCAATCGCCGTTCTCGACCGGGCTGGCCTGCCGATGTCCGCGCTGCGGCAAGGGCAGCCTGTTCGAGGGGTTCCTGACCGTTCGGGATACCTGTTCGATTTGCGGTCTCGATCTGAAAAATGAAGACAGCGGCGATGGTCCGGCTGTCTTCATTATTTTCGTCCTGGGCGCCACGGTTGTGCCCATCGCCCTCTGGTTCGAAACACTGTTCGCGCCTCCGCTCTGGGTTCATGCCCTGCTCTGGAGCGTGGTGGTCCTGGGCGGCACGATCGCGCTCTTGCGGCCTTTGAAGGCTTTCACGATCGCCCTGCAATACAAACACAAGACACCGAACCGGCCCCCGGGTGACTAGTCAGGGCGGCTAGTCCGGGACTGGGCAAAATACCGTCCGCGGCCTATGGTCCGGCTCGGCCCCAATGTCCCCGGTTTGCGTGCAACGTCTGGAAAAAAGAATGTTCGGCAATCGCAGGTTCCGTCCCACTTTCTGGGCAACCTTCTTCACGATCATTTCCGTGGCCTTCATGCTGAGCCTCAGCTACTGGCAGCTGGAACGGCTTGCCTGGAAGAGCAATCTGATCGACCAGTTCGAGAGCCGGGTCGAGGCGCCGCCGGTCGCCCTCCCCGACAGCATCGATGCTATCGAGAACTGGCGCTACAAGCGGGTCCGGCTTGAAGGCACCTATCTGCATGACAAGGAACTGCTGGTCACCGGCAAGCCATTCAAGGGCAATGCCGGTTTCCATCTGATCACGCCGATGAAGCTGGTGGACGGCCGTACCGTGCTGGTGAACCGGGGTTGGATTCAGCTCAAGAGGCAAGGCCCTGTCGATACAGCTCCCATGCATGTCGAGGGCGTTCAGACGGTCGACGGCCTGATCCGGCAGGATCGGCTGAAAGGCTATTTCGTGCCCGACAACGAGCCGGATAACGAGGTTTGGCTTTATGTCGACACGGCGGAGATGGCTGCGACCAGGGATCTTGGTCCGGTGCTGCCCTATTATGTGGACCGGCTGCGCGATCCCGGGCCGCTGAACATGCCGATCGGCGCCGAAAGCAAGATCCATGTCCGGAATGAGCATCTGAGCTATGCCGCCACCTGGGCCTTGCTCGCGCTGACTCTCATCGTCATCTATGTGATCTATCACTTCAAACCCGAAGACGAGACGGAGTCCGGCCGTGACTGACAGCGCCTACGCAGCCCTTGAGAAACGTTTCAAACGATACTCCGCTATCTCCGGAGCGAGCGGGGTTCTCGGCTGGGATCAGGAAACCATGATGCCGTCGGGCGGCGCGGAAGCGCGTGCCGAGCAGTTGGCGACGCTCGATGTGCTGCAGCATGAATTGCTGGCAACTCCGGCCGTCTCCGATGAGCTGGCGCGGGCGGAAGCAGACAGCGCTGCGCTTGACCCGATGCAGCAGGCGAACCTGCGGGAAATGCGCCGAATCCATACCAACGAAACCGTCGCGCCAGCCGATCTGGTGGAAGCCCGGTCCAGGGCGACCTCCGCCTGCGTTGTCGCCTGGCGCGATGCCCGCGCCAAGGACGATTTCTCCGCTGTCGCCGGCAAGCTCGCCACGGTGCTTGAGCTGACCCGCGAATATGGTGCGATCAAAGCCGAGAAGCTCGGCTGCGGTCTCTACGATGCCTTGATCGACAGCTACGAGCCCGGCGGCACCATGGCCTGGATCGATCCGGTCTTCACACGATTGAAGGCTGAGTTACCGGGACTGATGGAGAAAATCCTGGAGGGGCAGGCCGCAGGCCCGGCGCCCCTGAGCCCGGAAGGTCCGTTCCCCGCCGCGAAGCAGAAGCAACTTGGCGCGCGCGTGATGCGCGCACTCGGTTTCGATTTTGCGCATGGCCGGCTCGATGAAAGCGCACACCCCTTCACTGGTGGTATTCCGGACGATGTCCGCATCACGACACGCTATTCCGAGGATGATTTCAGCCGCGCCCTGATGGGGGTAATCCACGAGACCGGACATGCTCTCTATGAACGGGGCCTGCCAGTGGAATGGCGCAACCAGCCGGTCGGGTCCTCCCGCGGTATGGTGATGCATGAAAGCCAGTCCCTGCTGATGGAGATGCAGGCGTGCCGCGCGCCGGCTTTCTATCGGTTCTTGGCGCCGCTTGCGGCGGAGGTCCTGCATACCGGCGGCCCCGCAATGACGCCGGAGAATCTGAACCTGCTTGGCCACAGAGTGGCGCGCGGGCTGATCCGGGTCGACGCGGACGAGGTGACCTACCCGCTGCATGTCATGCTGCGCTACGATCTGGAAAAGGCCCTGCTCTCCGGTGATCTCGCGCTGAAGGATCTGCCGGGCGCATGGCGTGATGGCATGAAGGCGTCGCTCGGTGTGGCGCCCGAAGACGACCGGGACGGCTGCCTGCAGGATATCCACTGGTATCACGGCTCGTTCGGTTATTTCCCGACCTATACGCTCGGCGCGCTTGCCGCTGCCCAACTCTTCAAGGCGGCACACGACGCATTGCCGGATCTGGATGAGCGTATCGCAGCAGGTGATTTCTCAAGCCTGCTGGCCTGGCTCATCGAGAATGTCCATTCGGTCGGCAGTGCGAAGACAACGGACGAAATCATCAGCGCCGCAACCGGTGCGCCGCTCTCGGCGGATGCATTCCTTGGTCACCTGAACGAGCGTTATCTCTAACCGGTAACTCTTCCTCGGATAGAGATCTATTCGGCCGGTTGCTGGCTGAGTTCGGTGTGGTTCTTTTCCATCACGGCATGCCGTGCGCCGGAGGACATCCGGCCATAGAGCCGGGCGATGGTCTTGCTGCCGGTCCGGGTGCAGAGGAACGGGAACAGGCCGTGCACCATGCAGGCAAGACCGCCAAGGATCATTGCGCCACCGGTAGAGGTGGCAAATCCGAAATGCTGCCAGTAGCTCTCGCCGACCGATTGCGGATGGCTGGTGAAGAATTTGAAGATCATGGCGGCGCCCCGGATTGAATGTGGAAGTCGCATTCATTCTGGCCCGGAATCGTGGCAAAAAGTTTGCTATTTTCCTCAAGTATCCTCTCTGTGTTAGAATAATTTTCTAACATATGCGGATAATATGGAATGAAGATCGACGAGACAGACCGGCGTATCCTCGCCCTGTTGCAGGAGAATGCTGATCTCTCCGTGGCGGAGATCGGCACCCGTGTCGGCCTGTCCTCAACACCTTGCTGGCGGCGTATCCAGAATCTCGAAAAGCAGGGTGTGATCCGGAAGAAGGTGGCTCTGCTGGATCGCCGTGCGGTCGACGTGCCACTTACTGTCTTCGTCATGATCCGTACCAGCCAGCATAGCGATGTCTGGCTGGAGAAATTCGCCAAGGGCGTCTCGGAAATCCCGGAAGTTCTGGAATTCTACCGCATGAGCGGGACCGTCGATTATCTGCTCCGCGTCGTTGTCCCGAGCGTGGAGACCTATGACGCGGTCTACAAACGTTTGATCTCGATCGCTGACCTGGCCGAAGTCAGCTCTAGCTTCGCGATGGAAGAGATCAAGTACACGACGGCCTTGCCGCTTGGTTATGCTGGCTAGGAGCGCCGCTCTCGCAGCGCGTCGGCGAGCCGGGTGACCAGATCATCGAGAGTGGTGCCCATGGTCCGGTTCTCAACCACCTCCTTGCCGAGCGGGGTGCTTTCGACGAAGCGGTAGACATCCGCCACACCCTCGAAGGTCTTCGGCGTCAGGCCGGCATCGCCATAGGTTTTGGCGATCTCCTCCATCTCGCCGACCCAGCGGTAGGCTTTCGGCGGCATGCCGGGCAGGCTGCCGGCCAGGCTTCTCAGAAGATTTGCCTGTGCGCCCTCCAGCTCTGCACGGAACGCAGGGCCGACCCCTTCCAGCTCCGCCGTGACGAAGCTCTGGATGCCAAGTGCCTGCACGCCCTTGGTCAGGGTCGCGAAACACATTTTCAGGGCTGAGGCGGCGCCGATCTCATCGCCGAGCGGACGGATGTCGAGGGCGGGACAGAGGGCCGTAAGGGCATCCGCGCCATGGCCGCTCAGATAGATGCGCGGGCTGGGCCGTCCCGGATAGGGCGGGCCGCCGATAATGCCGCCATCGAGGAAGCCGATACCGGCCGCTTCCGCTGTCGCCTGAAGCTGCCGGGCCGTGGAAGGAGCGACCGCGTTGAGATCGGTAATCAGCGCCTTCGGTTTGGTGCCGAGTGCACCCGCCGCCATAGCCATGCGGGTGACGAAGCTCGCCGCCTGATCCGGCGGCATGATGGAGAAGATCGCATCGCATTCGGTGAGCAAAGCGGCGTCGGAGCCAAGATCCTCGATCCCTGCTTTTTTTGCCAAAGCGCGGCTTCGATCGGAGCGGCCTTCGAGGTTGGTGACGACCCGGATTCCGGCTTCGCCGAGCCGCTGGCCGATTGCGTGTCCCATGTCCCCGGGCGTCATGATTCCGACAGTTTCGATGGCCATGCAGAGCGTCCCGGTTTGTGTCATATCCCGACAGAGCCGGTATTGTTGCAAGAACCCAGCGCCACCGCTAGGTTGCGTCCTTTCGAACAGCGAAAAAGAGACGGCGGACGTGCGCTATATCAGCACCCGGGGCAAGGCCCCTGAACTCGGTTTCGAAGACGTACTCCTGACGGGCCTCGCCCGCGACGGCGGGCTCTATGTCCCGAAGACATGGCCGACACTCACTCCGGCGGACCTGAAACGGCTCGCCGGGCTGTCCTATGCCGAGACCGCGTTCGAGGTTTGCCGCCTGTTCACTGGCGACGCCTTCGACGACGCGACGCTGAAGGGCATCATGGACGAGGTCTATGGCAGCTTCGAGCACAGCGCCGTGGCGCCGCTGAAGCAACTTGATGGCAATCTCTGGATGATGGAGCTGTTCCACGGCCCGACGCTGGCTTTCAAGGACTATGCGATGCAGGTCCTTGGGCGGATGTTCGATCATGTGCTGACCAAACGCGGCGAGAAGGTCACCATCGTCGGTGCCACCTCGGGCGATACAGGTTCGGCCGCTATCGAGGCGTTCCGCGACAGCGCCAATGCCGAGATCTTTATCTTCTTCCCGAAGGGGCGGGTCTCTCCGGTGCAGCAGCACCAGATGACGACGGTGAAAGCGCCGAACGTCCACGCCATTGCGCTGGAAGGCACATTCGACGATTGCCAGGACATGGTGAAGGCGCTGTTCAACGACATCGCCTTCCGGGACAAACACAATCTGTCCGGCGTGAACTCGATCAACTGGGCCCGCATCCTGCCGCAGGTGGTCTATTACGTGACCTCCGCGCTGAGCATCGGTGCCACGGTGGAACGGCCGGTCTCCTTCGTCGTGCCGACCGGGAATTTCGGCAATATCTTCGCCGCCTATGCCGCCAAGCAGATGGGCCTGCCGATCGACCGAATGGTTGTGGCGACGAACCAGAACGACATCCTGTCCCGCTTCCTCGCTTCCGGAGAGATGAAGCTGGAAGGCGTGCAGCCTTCGATCAGCCCGAGCATGGATATCCAGGTTTCCAGCAATTTCGAGCGTTACCTGTTCGACCTCTATGACCGGGACGGCGCGGCGGTAACCGAAGCGCTCTCAAGCTTTCGCGAGACGGGCCACTTCTCGGTCTCCCAGGGCATGCTGGATCGCGCCCGGGCCGAATTCGATGGCTTCCGGACCGACGAGGCCGGGACCAAAGCGACCATCAAGGCGATCTATGAGGAGACGGGCGAGATCACCGATCCGCATTCGGCAGTCTCTCTTGGTGCCGCACGACAGGCCCGCGAAAGCGGCGCCATCGGCACCGATATGCCGATGATCTCTCTTGCCTGCGCCCATCCGGCAAAGTTCCCGGATGCTGTCGAGTCCGCTATCGGCCTGCGCCCGGCGCTACCGCCCCGGCTGGCTGACCTGCTTGAGCGTGAAGAGCGTATGACCGTGCTCGCCAATGACTACGGGACTGTCAGCACCCATATAGCAGGCATCGTCAAGACCAAGGAGAACGCTGCATGAGCGGCGACATG
The DNA here is from genome assembly GCF_034670185.1 of Nisaea sp. NCBI lineage: Bacteria > Pseudomonadati > Pseudomonadota > Alphaproteobacteria > Rhodospirillales > Thalassobaculaceae > Nisaea > Nisaea sp. The sequence goes on along the minus strand of NZ_JAXMNY010000002.1, from coordinate 765,785 downwards.
GACGGCATCAAGATCACTGAACTCGCCAACGGCGCCCGTGTGGTGACCGACAAGATGGCCAGCGTCGAGAGCGTTTCTCTCGGCGCCTGGCTGAATGTCGGCACCCGGCACGAGGTCGCGGCCGAGAACGGTGTGGCGCACCTGCTGGAGCACATGGTGTTCAAGGGCACCAGGCGCCGCTCGGCGCTTCAGATTGCCGAGGAGATCGAGGCGGTCGGCGGGCACATGAATGCCTACACGGCGCGGGAGCAGACAGCCTATTACGCCAAGGTGCTCAAGGAAGACGTATCGCTGGGCGTTGATGTCATCTCGGACATTCTGGTGAACTCGACCTTCGACGAGCAGGAACTGACCCGCGAACGGTCCGTGATCATCCAGGAGATCGGCCAGGCGGCGGACACGCCGGACGATATCATCTTCGATTATTTCCAGGAAACCGCCTATCCGGATCAGGCCATGGGCCGCCCGGTGCTGGGTCGGTCGGAGATTGTCCAAGGGATGAGCCGGGACGGCATCATGGCCTTCATCAACGAGAATTACGCGGGCGACAGTCTGGTCTTCTCCGCCGCCGGTGCCGTCGATCATGACGCGGTGGTGGCCGAGGTCGAGCGCGGTTTCGGCACGCTCGGCGCGCAGACGGCCGCGAAGACCGAACCGGCCGCATACAAGGGTGGCGAGATCCGGGTCGAAAAGGATCTGGAACAGCTGCACCTGCTGCTCGGTTTTGAAGGTATGGGCTTTCACGACGAGGATTTCTACGCCCAGCAGGTGCTTTCCATGCTGTTCGGCGGCGGCATGTCCTCGCGCCTGTTCCAGGAAATTCGCGAGAAGCGTGGGCTGGTCTATTCCATCTATTCCTTCAGTGCGGCCTACCACGATAGCGGCATGTTCTCGATCTATGCCGGGACGGGCGAGAAGGAATCGATCGAACTGATGCCGGTGGTCTGCGACGAGCTGATGGATGTCGCGGCAAATGTTTCCGAGGAAGAGGTGGAGCGCGCCCGCACCCAGCTTCGTTCCGGTCTGCTGATGAGCCGGGAGAGCACCTCGAACCGGTGCGAGCAACTGGCCCAGCACATGCTGGTCTATGGCCGCCCGGTGTCGGTGCCCGAGCTTGTTGCAAAGGTCGATGCGGTCGACACGGCGGCGATCCTCCGGGTGGCGGCGCGGCTACTCAAGAGCACGCCGACCCTGGCTGCTCTCGGCCCGACCGGGAGCCTTGAATCCTATGACAAGATTTGCGCCCGGCTGAACTGACCGGCTCGGCGCCGACCTCCCCTCAAGACTTTCGGACCCGTGCGGCAAGCCGCGCCGCACGGCGGTTCCGCTTGCCATCCGCACGGTTAACAGGAAAAATGACGCTGTAACGGGCTCCGAGGGGATAAGCGAATTGGTCCTGACGTTTTTTCCGCCGTCCAAGATCGAGCCGCGGGTATCCCTGCCGCGGCTTTATCTCAGGCAGCCGAACAAGAACGATTGGCGTGAATGGGCCGAGCTGCGCGCGATCAGCCGGGACTTTCTTGTTGAGTGGGAGCCGCGCTGGCCAGATGACGCCCTGACACGCGCCGCCTTCCGCCGCCGGCTTGCTCGCTATGCCGAGGACTGGGCGCGGGACCAGGGTTATTCCTTCCTCATCTACCGGCGCAGCGACGATGCGATGGTCGGCGGTATCACCATCGCCAATGTCCGTCGGGGCGTCGCCCAATGCTGCACCATCGGCTACTGGATCGGCCGTCCCTATGCCCGGCACGGCTATATGACCGAGGCGGTGCATGGCGCCTGCTCTTTCGGTTTCGACCAGATCTCCCTGCACCGGGTCGAGGCTGCCTGCCTGCCGCGCAACTACCCGAGCCAGGGTGTGTTGCGTAAAGCCGGCTTCCGTGAGGAAGGGCTGGCGAAGAAGTACCTGAAGATCGACGGCCGCTGGCAGGACCACGTCCTGTTCGCGCTGTTGCGTGAGGAGTTCTATCCAAGCTTCGCGGATGAGCTGAAGCACTTCTAGGCCGGCGCTTTCCGGTTCAACTCGACGAGAGCCTTTCAGGTTGGCATTCTTGTCCCGTATCACGTCGGGACCGTCCGGACCCGGCGACTATCACCGGAGCTCCCATGACCGACCAGCCCGCCATTTCATCGCGCCATCACAACCGGATTTCCGCCCTGCACGGGGACGTCACGGAATGGCGCCGCGATCTGCACGCCCATCCCGAGACCGGGTTCGAAGAGGTGCGCACTGCCGGGATTGTCGCCGAGAAGCTGCGGGCCTTCGGGGTCGACGAGGTGCTGACCGGGATTGCGACCACGGGCGTGGTCGGCATTGTTCGCGGTCGTTCCGAGGGGCCGATGATCGGACTCCGCGCGGATATGGATGCGCTGCCGATGCAGGAAGTCGGCGACGTGCCCTACAAGTCGACAGTACCGGGAAAAATGCATGCCTGCGGGCATGACGGGCACACCGCGATGCTGCTTGGCGCGGCGAAGCTTCTGGCCGAAAGCCGTGATTTTTCCGGTTCGGTCGCGCTGATCTTTCAGCCGGCGGAAGAAGGCGGCGGCGGCGGCCGGGTGATGGTCGAGGAGGGCTTGTTCGAGCAGGCGAATTGCGTGACGGTCTGGGGACTGCACAACTGGCCGGACCTGCCACTCGGAACCTTCTGCCCGCTGGCCGGGCCGACCATGGCCGGGATCGATTACTTCGACATTGCCGTTCGTGGTCAGGGCACCCATGCGGGCATGCCTCATGACGGCGTTGATACGGTGCTGGCGGCGGCCCATCTGGTCACCGCAATCCAGAGCGTTCCGGGGCGCAATGTCTCGCCGCACAAGACCGCGACCATCGGTGTTTCCATGTTCAGGGGCTCGGACGCCTATGTCGTGATGCCGGACGAAGCGGTGATCGGCGGATCGGTGCGCTATTTCGAGCCGGGTGTGCGCGATCTCGCCGAGGCACGCATTCGTTCGCTGGCAACTGGTATCGCCCAAGGCTTCGGCTGCGAGGCGGTGATCGACTACCGCAAGAACTATCCGCCGGCAATCAACCCGCCCGCCGAAGCTGAATTCGCGGCCGGGGTCGCAGAGTCGCTGGTCGGCGCAGACCAGGTGATCCGCGAGCACGATCCCTGCATGGCGGGAGAGGATTTCTCCTTCATGCTGAACGAGCGACCGGGGAACTACATCTGGATGGGAACGGCAGCGCCGGACCACAAGTCGGGCAAGCTGCATTACCCGGATTACAATTTCAACGACGCCTCCATTCCCCTCGGCATCGGGTATTGGTTGGCGCTGGTGGACCGGCTGTTGCCGGAGAGTGCGTAGGCGAACGCTTGAAGCCTTGATCGTTTGCGGCTGATTGGGGAGCACGAGATGAGTGTCTATTCGGGCAGCTGTCACTGTGGTTTGGTACGGTTCAAGCTGGAGGCTGACCTTGACAACGTCCGTGTCTGCGATTGCTCGATCTGCCGGCGGCGGGGAGCATTGCTTCACCGGGTGGAAGAAGGGGCTCTGGAGTTACTCACCCCGCTCGAAGACCTCACGACGTATCAGTTCAACACAAAGCAGGCGACGGACTATTTTTGCCCGCGTTGCGGCATCCTCCCCTTCCGGAGACCGCGCACCGCTCCGCATTTATGGTCGGTCAATGTGCGCTGCCTGGAGGGTGTCGATATAGACGCGCTTCCGGTTGAACGAGTGCAGGGCAGCCGCCTGTCGTGAAATGAGGGCGTTTATCTCGTTCGGTTTTCTTGCCGAGAGGGGCGCCAGCCGTTCACTGAAACGGAAAGTTTCAGGCCCGTCCGGCTTCCGTCGAAAGCAGGGCGGAATCGACGCCGAGTTTGGCCAATGCCCGGCCCCATTTGCTGTCGAGGTCGGTGTCGAAGACCAGACCGTTGTCGGCATCGACATTGAGCCAGGCGTTTTCCTGGATCTCGCCATCAAGCTGGCCCGGGCCCCAACCGGCGTAGCCGAGGGCCAGCAGATGGTCCTTCGGTCCGCCGCCCGACGCGATGGTGCGGACGATGTCGACGGTGGCGGTCAGCCCGAATTCCTCGTCGATATCCAGCGTTTCCTCGCTCTGATAGTCGGCGCTGTGCAGCACAAAACCGCGTTCCGTATCGACCGGCCCGCCGAAATGCACCGGCGGATTGTTGACGATCTCCATCTCGCCGAGACTCATGTCGAGTTGCTCGACCAGGTCGCCGAACTCGATAGAGCCGACCAGACGGTTGACGACCAGACCAATCGCGCCTTCCGCGTTGTGCACGCAAATATAAATCACGGCACGGGCAAAACGCGGATCGCGCATTGCCGGCATTGCCACAAGAAGCTGTCCGGTGAGATAGCCTTCCTGGGTTTCCTTGGCGACGGTCGTAGGCATTTCTGGCTGTCCTGATCCTTGGTGGCGCCGGGTCCGCCAATTCTTTCCCGCGGTTCCGGAAAATGTGACCGACGTAGCGGCTCCGGTCCACTATATATGCGGGACGGAAAGCGTATGAAAACCCTGCAACAATCTCGGGCATCTGTTTATGAGTTGGGTCTTCCGCCCCAGAAATACAATCGTGGCCGTCATTTTGGGCGTCATCATGGCGCTTGGTGGTTTTGCGCGTCCGGCCTCCGCCGCGACAGGCGCATCGGAGTGGGTCAGCACCGATTTCGCCGATGTCCGGCTGATCTCTGCGGTCGCGGGAACAGAAGGCCGGGACAATGTCCCTCTCGGCCTGCAGTTCCGGTTGGCGGACGGCTGGAAGATCTATTGGCGCGCCCCTGGCGATGCTGGTTATCCGCCGGAAATTGACTGGCAGGGCTCAAGCAACCTCGCCGGAATGGCGTGGCGCTGGCCGGTGCCGGAACGGTTCAGCCTGTTCGGGCTGGAGACCTACGGCTACCATGGCGAGGTGGTGATTCCGGTTCGCGCGACGCTTTCCCAGCCGGGTGAACCGTTGGCATTGCGGGCGGAGATGAACGCGCTGGCCTGCAGCGATATCTGCGTGCCGTTGACAGCCAGTCTGAGCCTCGATCTCGCCGGGACGGAAGCCAGCCCGACGGCGTTCGCCCAGCTGATAGACCGATTCCGCGCTCGTGTTCCGAAGAATCTGAGCGGGCTTGGGCTGGATATCGGTCAGGTTACGGCGGTCGGCACGCCGGAGCCGCATTCGCTCGCCGTCTCCATCCAGGCGACACATCCGCTCGACGCGCCGGATATCTTCCCTGAAGCGCGGCCGGGCTTTGCCTTTGGCAAACCGGATATCGCCTTCTCCGCGGACCGGCGCTCCGCCGTGCTGACGGTCCCGGCCTCCCTGCCGGAAGGTAGCAGACTGGCCGGTGAGGAGGTCACCCTGACGCTGGTTGACGGTGACCGGTTCCTGGAGCGGAAGGTCATTGTTTCTGAAGCGGTGGAGGCCGGACCCTCCAACCGGTGGGCGGCGCTGGCCGCTGTACTCGGCATCGCCTTTCTCGGCGGCCTTATTCTCAATCTGATGCCCTGTGTGCTGCCTGTCCTGTCCCTGAAGCTGGTCGGTGCGGTGAAATACGGCGGGGCGGACAAGGGCGCGATCCGGGCGGGCTTCCTCGCCTCGGCCGCGGGCATTGTCGCCTCGTTCCTGTTGCTCGCCGGAGGCGCCATTGCGCTGAAACAGGCGGGCATGGCGGTCGGTTGGGGTATCCAGTTCCAGCAGCCGCTGTTCCTCGCGCTCATGGTAGCGATACTGATGCTCTTTGCAGGCAATCTTCTCGGCCTGTTCGAGATCGGTTTGCCACAACGGGTCTCCGATCTTGGCCTTGCGGCTTCCGGTGTCGGCGGGCATGAGGGAAAAACCAGCCTGTCGGGTCACTTTCTGACCGGTGCGTTCGCGACCCTGTTGGCGACGCCGTGCTCCGCGCCGTTTCTCGGTACGGCGATCGGTTTCGCGCTCTCGCGCGGGGCGGTGGAGATCGCCGTGGTCTTCCTTGTCATGGGGCTTGGACTGGCGGCGCCTTATCTCCTTGTTGCCGCGCTGCCGGGGTTGGCGCGCGCCCTGCCGCGGCCCGGTGCCTGGATGGTCTGGCTACGCCGCATCCTCGGGCTGGCGCTGATGGCGACGGCCGTGTGGCTCTTTACGGTCTTCGCCGCGACCACCGCGTTGCTCGATATGCTTCTGCTCGGTGGTCTGACGCTGGTGCTGACGGGGGCATTGACCTGGAGGGCGCGGGACGGAATGCCCGGCAGGCGTGCCGGCGCGCCGATTGCCCTGGTGGCCATGCTCGCGGTCGCCGGTGTGGGTCTGTATGCGGCGGAGCGGGAGGCGGCTGCACCGAAGGCATCCGCAGCCGAAGCCGCCTGGCGGCCTTTTGACAAACGGGAGATTGCCCGGCTGGTGGCCGGAGGCAAAACGGTTCTGGTCGATGTCACCGCGGACTGGTGCCTGACGTGTAAGGTCAACAAATCGCTGGTTCTGGACTCTACCGAGATTACCGGTCTGATCGGGTCCGAGAATGTTGTCGCCATGCGGGCCGACTGGACAGCTCCCGATCCGCAAATCGCGGATTATCTGGCTTCGTTCGGCCGATACGGAATTCCGTTCAACGCGGTCTACGGTCCGTCATCACCGAGCGGCATCGCGCTGCCGGAATTACTGAGTCTTGAAGCCGTGCAGTCCGCGATCGCGGAAGCCGGCAGCTGACGGCATTGGAATTGGGGCTGGTCGGCCCTATCTCAAGCATCGTATTTCTCTAGCAGAGAATTTTCTCGGCCAATCCGGCCAGACAACACCCAGGGGGAGAGACCACAATGAGCATCAAAGTTGGGGACGCATTTCCGGCGCTGACGCTGAAGACGAACACGGCCGACGGGATCGACGATCTCGATACCGCGGAATTCTTCAAGGGCCGCAAGGTTGTCCTGTTCGCGGTACCAGGAGCGTTTACGCCGACCTGTTCCGTGAAGCATCTGCCGGGCTTCGTGCAGAAGGCCGGTGATCTGAAAGCCAAGGGCGTCGACGCGATTGCCTGCACGGCCGTGAACGACGCGTTCGTCATGGGAGCCTGGGCCAAGGATCAGGGCGCGGGCGACGCCGTCACCATGATCGCGGACGGCAACGGCGATCTCGCCAAGGCGCTTGATCTTGAGATGGATGTCTCCGCCGCCGGCCTTGGCATGCGCTCCCAGCGCTATGCGATGGTTGTCGAGGACGGCACTGTCACCAAGCTGTTCGTCGAAGAGCCGCGCGCTTTCGAAGTGTCCAGCGTCGAGCATGTGCTGGCCAATATCTGACGGGTATCGTCTCCGGACCGGAGCGGCGTCTGCCGCTCCGGCCGTGATCTGAAAGCGCCTAGCGGAGGAATTCTCCGAGATGCGCGGTAACCTGTGGCCGGATCGCAGTATCGAATTCGCCCAGCAGCTTTTCCGTCAGGCCGTACCAGAGGGTTTCTCTGTCTGCCAGGGTGGAGTCTTCCGCGATTGTCGCGCTGCGGGTGGCGAAAGCCTCCGCCACGGCCCGGCGTTTGTTTTCCGGTGTGCGGATTTCGAGACGTACTGAGATCCGGCTCTCGTACCGCTCCGTCTGATCCGTGGTGAAAGCGCCCTTAAGGCCTTTCTTGACCTTCAGCGGGGTTTCCGTCACCGAGGCATCGGTGATCACCATCACCAGTTTGTCCGGGCCACCCGTTGCCTGCAGTACGTCCTGGGCCCAGCGCTCTGCGGCCGGGCCGGGGGCGACGGGCATCTTGTGCTCCACATTCGGTGCAGCGAAAGGCATACGGAATTCGTTGATGACCTCGACGGACCCGACGGCAAGCCGGATCGGTGTCTTGTGCCGGAAGGTCAGCTCCGGAAAATTCGTCGTCGGTGGCGTTGCGCAGGCACCGAGCAGCGGTGCAACGAAAGCGAAAAGCAGAAAACCAAGCCGGACCCGCATTGAAACCCCCAAGGATGAATGAGTCGAAAGAATCATTCTAACCCAAGTGATGGGGCAGCATTATGATCAATCGTCAGTGCCGGCCCGAAGTTTCTTCATACCTGCTTCGTCGTAATCCCAGCGGGATTTGCAGAACTCGCAGATAACGAACACAAGACCGTCCACGGTCATGTCCTGAATTTCTTCATCCGACAGTGACGTCAGAACGGATTCCACCCGGTCTTTCGAGCACCGGCAGCGTTCCGCCACGTGCTGGGCCGGATAGGCCCGGATGCCGCTTTCGTGGAACAGGCGGAACAGCAGGCGGTCCGGTGCGACGCGGGTACCGGCGATCTCGTCCGGGCTGGCGCTGCTCAGCATAACCATGGCGGTGCGCCAGGCATCCTCATACGCATCCATGTCATGCACGGTGCGGGCCTTGCCCGGCTCTGGCGCGTCGCCGCCGTCGAGCGGCATGCGCTGCAGCATCAGGGCGCCTGCCCGCCAGATGCCAAACTCGTCCTTGCGCACAGCGACATTGATGCCTGTCTCGAGCTGCTCGGACTGGCGGAAATATTCGTGGGTGCATTCCGCGAGTGTCTGTCCGGCCAGCGGCACGATGCCCTGATAGCGTTCCGTGGCCACGCCTTGATCGACGGTGAAGGCGATATAGCCGCCGCCGATCATCCGCGGAACTGTCGCTCCGCCCTTGTCCGCCGCTTGCCTCACCGCATCTTCGTCGAACGCGGCATAGCCGCGCAGATGTCCCTCGCTGGTGAAATCCGCGACCATGGTACGGATCGGCCCGTCGCCCTTGATCTGCAGGGAAAATACGCCCTCGTATTTGAGCGCGCCGGCGAGGCAGACCGTGATGGTCATGACCTCGCCGAGCAGTTTGGATACCGGCTCGGGATAGCCGTGCCGGTCCAGAATGGTGTGGACGGCGGAATTCAGCCGCACCATGCGGCCGCGCAGGCCGAACGGGTCGACCTGGAACGGCAGCAACAGATCGTCGTGACCCGACTCTGCGAAAATGTCGGCGGTGCTCATCTTGATCTCCGGATCAGGCCAGGCGGTTTATGAAAGACACCAATTGAGGACGGCCTTCTGCGAATGCAACCGGTTCTCTGCCTCATCGAAGACGATGGACTGCGGGCCGTCGATGACTTCGGCCGTCACTTCCTCGCCACGATGGGCTGGCAGGCAATGCATGAAGATCGCATCCGGCTTGGCCTTTGCCATCAGGTCTTCGGTCACCTGGTACGGGCCGAGCTGATTGTGCACGTTGGAGCTGTCGTCGCCCATGGAGACCCAGGTATCGGTCACCACGCAATCCACGTCCCTGACGGCCTCTTCCGGATCGTGTGTCAGGATGACGTTACCGCCATTCTTCTTCGCCCAATCCAGCAGGGCCGGGTCCGGGCTGCGTTCCGGCGGACAGGCGATGCGGAGCTCGAAGCCGAACTTCGTCGCCGCGTGAATCCATGAGGAGGCCATGTTGTTGCCGTCGCCGCTCCAGGCCACGACCTTACCGCGGATTGGGCCGCGATGTTCCTCGAAGGCCATGATGTCGGCCATCAGCTGGCAGGGATGGGAATGGTCCGTCAGGCCGTTGATCACCGGGACGGTGGCATGCTCCGCCATCTCGCGGATTGTGGCTTCGTCGAAGGTCCGCATCATGATGCAGTCGACATAGCGGGACAGCACTTTCGCGGTATCGCTCACGGACTCGCCACGGCCAAGCTGAAGGTCGGCGGCGTTCAACACCACGACCTCGCCGCCGAGCTGTTTCATGCCGACTTCGAAGGACACGCGCGTTCGGGTCGACGGTTTCTCGAAAATCATCGCAAGCGTTTTGCCGGCCAGCGGTTTTTCGGTTCCGGCCTCGCCGCGCTTCATGGCCATGCCTTCGTCGACAATGGACCGAAGGGTGAGCGCATCGATCTGGTCGAGATCGAGGAAATGGTTCTGTTTGGTCATATCGGAGTTCCAGAATCGGGGGCGGACGCCGGCCGGCCCCATCCGGGGGGACCGGCCGGGTGCCTGTTCAGGCGTCCCAGTCCGCGCAGACTTTCTCGATAATGCCGCACGCTTCGGCGACATGGCTTTCGTCGATGATCAGTGGCGGCAGGATACGCAGAACGTTTCCTCCGGCGCCGACGGTCAGCAGGCCGGCTTCTCGCAGCTTGCCCTGGAAGTCGGTATTCTTGACCTCGCAAACCAGGCCGAGCATCAGGCCCTTGCCCTTGACCGCCGAAAAGATCTTCGGATAACGCGATGCAATTGCGTCCAGACGCTTGTGGAAGTCGTCGCCAAGTTTCGCGACGCGATCCAGCAGGCCCGGCTCCAGCAATACGTCGAGCACCGCATTCGCGACCGCCATCCCCAGCGGGTTACCGCCGAAGGTGGAGCCATGCGTGCCCGGCGCCATACCGGACGCGGCCTTCTCGCTCGCCAGAATGGCGCCGACCGGGAAGCCGCCGCCAAGACCCTTGGCAAGCGTCATGATATCCGGCGCGACCCCGGCCCATTCATAGGCCCAGAGCTTGCCGGTCCGGCCCATGCCGCACTGAATTTCGTCGAAGATCAGCAGGGCGCCGAACTCGTCCGCCGCCTGGCGGAGCGCCTTCAGATACTCGACATCGGCGGTGTTGATGCCGCCTTCGCCCTGGATCGGCTCGACCAGGATGGCAGCGGTCTTGGCGCCCATCGCTTCGCGCATCTCGTTCATGTTGCCGAAAGCAACATGACGGAAGCCTTCCGGGCGCGGGCCGAAGCCGGTCCGGTAGGTCTCGTTATCGCCCGCGGACAAAGTCGTCAGCGTCCTGCCGTGGAAGGCGGAGGTGCAGCAGACGATCTCGTTCCGCTCCTTCTCGCCGCGTTCCCACTGATGCTTGCGGGCGATCTTCAGCGCGCCTTCATTCGCTTCGGCACCGGAATTCGCGAAGAACACCGTGTCGGCGAAGGAATTCTGTACCAGACGGTCAGCCAGCCGCTTTTGTTCCGGAACCTCGTAGAGATTGGAGACGTGCCACAGCTTTTCTGACTGGCTCTTCAGCGTTTCGACCAGATGCGGGTGTGCGTGACCGAGGGAGTTGGTGGCGATCCCCGATGCGAAATCGAGATATCGTCGGCCTTCGGTGCTATACAGATAAGGGCCTTCCCCACGCTCGAAAGCGATATCTATACGCCCGTATGTGGGCATCACCGTGGTAACCAACGTCCTTCTCCACCATAAAAAATGGCGGCACCGAAAACCGGCGCCGCCGGATATCGAAAAAAGCACGGAAACCGGGGGACGCCAAGGGGAATATGGTGTTGCGGCATGGAATCCCGCGAAACTGTGCGAATCGAGGCCGGGGGCGGTGTCCGGTTCCATCGGTCATAGCCCTCACGCAGCATCCGCATCACCTAGCCGGGATCTTCGGGTTCCGTTCGCGCAGGGAAACGACGACATGGTTCAGATAAAGCTTCGTCAGCGGAGTTGGAGTTAAACTCATGAGGCGATGGAAACCACGGTTCCTTGTTTCCAGAAAGCCTTAAAACTCCATAAAATCCAAAGCGATCCTTCATGACTCGTAAACCCCTGGCCGCTATAGTACGGGCACTTGATACGCGGAATTACCAGAAAGGAGTCCGCCATGACCGCACCCGTGCAGTCGAGCCTCGCTGTTTTCGCGTTCCGCGCAGACAAGCAGCAGCAAATTGTCCAGGCCCAGGTTGTCTCCAGCGCTGTTGAAACAGCGAAGCAGATCGCCCAGTCGGCAGGAACGCAGAGCGCTTCCTCTTCAGGTGTCGACATTACGGTCTGAGACCAGACTACTTTCACACAGTCAAACCGGCGCGGTATGCGGGCATTGTGATGCCTTTGTTCCGCGCTGATTTTGTTTTCAGCCTGTGCGCTGCTTACGCTGATCGATTTCCCGGAGTTACACCTCGAACGCTTCGATCGCATGACGCTCGGCTGACTCTTCCGGAAGCCGGCATCGAATATACGTTATGAAAGCGATCTTAATGCTGAATAGAATCGGCGCGGTTCAGTCCCGGGGATGGGTCACCGGTTAGCTCCGGAAATGCTTGCCGAGCTTCAGGCCCTGGCCCTGATAGTTCGAGCCGATGCCTCCGGCGCCATAGATCTTGTCCGGGATCTCGATCAGCGGTTCATAGACCAGGCGGCAGACCACCTGTCCGTCACTGATGACGAAGGGCACGTCGTGGGAGCGCACCTCAAGCACGCCGCGTGTCGCCTCGCCGCCCGCCTCGGACATGCCGAAGCCCGGATCGAAGAAGCCGGCATAATGCACCCGGAATTCGCCGACCTTGGTGTCGTAGGCCCGCATCTCCGCCGCGTGGTCGAGCGGGACGGAGAGATATTCCTTCGAGGCGAGGATGTAGAACTCGTCCGGATCCAGCACCAGTTCCGCCGGGCGGTCTTTCTGGCGGTATAGTGGCTCCCAGAAATCCAGCACCTCGTAACTGCCCGGCCGGTCGATATCGATCAGTCCGGTATGCTGCTTCGCCTTGTAGCCGATCAGCCCGGTCTTCGGCTCACCGGTCAGGTCCACGCTGACGGCGACGCCCTCCTTGATGTCGGCCTCCTGGCCATGCACCAGCACCACGCTGTCCTGCAGCCGCCGCATCGCCGCGTCGCTGGCAACCGGGTGGCCGCGCCGAAAGCGGAGCTGGTTCAGCCGCGAGCCAGTGCGGGCCAGCACGCTGAAGGTGCGCGGGCTGATCTCGGCATAGAGCGGGCCGTCATAGCCTTCGGGCACGCTCTCGAACTCGGTGCCGTAATCGGTGATCAGCCGGGTGAAGATGTCGAGCCGGCCGGTGGAGCTTTTCGGGTTCGCCGTGCCGGAGATCTTGGGCGGCAGCGAGACGCTTTCCTGCAGGCGGACGATATAGACGCAGCCCTTTTCCAGCACCGCGCCGTCGCGCAGGTCGATCCTGTGCATGGCGAGGGTTTCGAGACGGTCGCGCACGGTGGCGTTCCGGCCGGGCAGGAAACTGGCGCGGACCCGGTAGGCTTCGTCGCCAAGCCGGAGATCGATACTGGACGGTTGGATCTGCGCGTCTATGACCGGCGTGTCAGAAATGATCTGACCGCCCTTGATCATCTCCCGGATGGTCTGGCTCGGCAGAATCCCGGTTGTGCGCTTTTCGCGTGTGCCGCTGTCCGGTGCTGCCGCTGAGGTGTCCGCGGTCATATCCTGGTCCGCCCAATAATCCCAATTTGGCGCAAAATAGCAGACAGCGCCCAAGGGACCAGCGGTTTTGTGCGTTAGCTGCGGATCTTGTAGCCGCGCTTCAGCAGCAGGTAGCACAGGCCCATCAGAGCCGCGTTCATCCCCGTCAGCACGGCAGCACCAATCAGCGGGTCGCTGTCGGACCAGCCGATCAGGCCGTAGCGCACGCCGTCGATCATGTAGAAGAACGGGTTGAGGTGTGCGATCTGGTTCCAGATGCCGGGCAGCCGGTCGATCGAATAGAAGGTGCCGGACAGAAAGGCGAGCGGCTGGATCACGAAGTTGGTCACCGAGGACAGGTGGTCGAATTTCTCCGCCCACATGCCGGCGGCGATGCCGATCAGGGCTAACGCCAGCGAAGCGGACACCGCGAAGAAGATGGCCACCGGCCAATGCGCCGCGTGGAAGCCGACCGCGAGCGACATGGTGACGACGGTGGAGACCCCGACGATCAGGCCGCGCGTCACGCCGCCGAGGGCAAAGGCAGCCAGCAGCTCACCCGGCCCGAGCGGGGGCATCAACACGTCGACAATATTGCCCTGTACCTTCGATATCATGATTGAGGAGGAGGTGTTCGCAAACGCGTTCTGCATCATCGCCATGACGACGAGGCCTGGGGCCAGGAATTCGGAATAGCTGATGCCGCCGCCGATATCGATCGAGCGCTGCAGGGCCAGGGTAAAGATCGCCAGGAACAGCAGTGAGGTGACGACCGGCGCGAACACGGTCTGGGTGATCACCTTCAGAAAACGGCGGACCTCTTTTTCATAGAGTGTCCAGACACCGATCCAGTTGACCACGCCTACCCTGCGCACGGAGGGAACAGGAATACTGTTCTCGTTCAGATTCGAGACGAAAGGACGGTCTGACATGTACGGGCCGATGGCTTAGGTTGTGTTGGGCGCGCACAATAGGCGCCTAAGCGATGTGACAGCAACAAAATGGGGTGCGTTGCACGGGAAGCAACCGTACCGGCCCGGAAATCCGCATGAATGATTTCACCGATGGCGGTGGCGATGGTCGAGGCGCAGGGAACAAACGCCGCGAGAAAAAGCCGCCGAAACCAATCACCGAGAGCTACCTGCGCAATGTCGCGCTTTGGTACATGGAGCGCTATGCCAGCTCCGCCGCGAACCTGAAAGCGGTGTTGATGCGGCGGGTCCGGTTGTCCTCCGCCTATCACGGCAGCGACCCAGCGGAAGGCGCGGAGATGGTCGACGCCGTGGTGCAGCGCTATACCGAGGCGGGCATCCTGAACGACCGGCTGTTCGCCGAAACCCGCGTCCGGTCTCTTGTCTCGCGGGGCACCTCGACCAAGATGATCAGGCGGAAGTTGATGGAAAAGGGTGTCTCGTCTGAGGATATAGACGCGGCGCTGGCCGAGGTTGTCGATCAGGAGAACGGCGAGTTGGCCTCGGCAGCACGGTATGCCCGGCGTCGGCGGATCGGCCCGTTCCGGCTTCCGGAAAAGCGGGAAGAGAACCGCGACCGCGACATGGCGGCGCTTGCCCGGCAGGGGTTCGGTTTCGGGATTGCGGCAAAGGTGGTCGACGCTGAGAGCCCGGAAGCGCTGGAAGAGGAAATCGAAGGCGCGGACGGAGGTTAGGGCAAGCGGAAGGGGGCGCGGCAACGCAGCGCACAAAAATCGCTTAACCGTAGAGAAACGGTTGTTATAGTTACGGCCAATTAAACATAACGAATGCGGTGGTCAGACCGCGCAATACTCAAGGGGGTAACTATGTGGGACGTGCATGATTTTCCGGTGCCGGCGGACATCGCCAAGACGGCCCATGCGGACGCAGCCAAGTACGAGAAAATGTACAAGAATTCGGTCGAGAATCCGGAAGGTTTCTGGGCCGAGCATGGCAAGCGCATCGACTGGATCAAGCCTTACAGCAAGGTCAAGGACGTCTCTTTCGACGCCAAGGATCTGCACATTAAATGGTTTCATGACGGCACTCTGAACGCGGCTGCGAACTGCCTCGACCGGCATCTTGCAACGCGCGGCGATCAGGTGGCGATCATCTGGGAAGGCGACGATCCGAAGGACGACAGGAAGATCACCTATCGCGAGCTGCATCGCGACGTCTGCAAATTCTCCAACGCTTTGAAAGACCTCGGCGTCAAAAAAGGCGACCGGGTGACGATCTATCTGCCGATGATTCCGGAGGCTGCGGTCGCCATGCTGGCCTGCGCCCGGATCGGTGCGGTGCATTCCATCGTCTTCGGCGGCTTCTCGCCGGACGCACTGGCGGGCCGGGTCCAGGATTGCGAGTCCAACATCGTGATCACCTCGGACGAGGGGCTGCGCGGCGGCCGCCCGGTCCCGCTGAAGGCCAATACGGACAAGGCGCTGGAGGGCTGCCCCGACTGCAAGACGGTGGTTGTCGTCAAGCGTACCGGCGGCAAGATCAACTGGGTCGAGGGCCGGGATCACTGGTATCACGACATCTGCGATGCGGCGTCCGACGACTGCCCGCCGACGGAGATGGGCGCAGAAGACCCGCTATTCATCCTCTACACGTCGGGCTCGACCGGTAAGCCGAAAGGTGTGTTGCACACCACCGGCGGCTACATGGTCTTCGCCTCGATGACGCACGAGTATGTCTTCGATTATCAGGACGGTGAGGTCTACTGGTGCACGGCCGATGTCGGCTGGGTCACGGGGCACAGCTACATCATCTACGGCCCGCTGGCGAACGGTGCCACCACCCTGATGTTTGAGGGCGTGCCGAACTATCCGGACTTCAGCCGCTTCTGGCAGGTCTGCGACAAGCACAACGTCTCAGTCTTCTACACCGCACCGACCGCGATCCGGGCGCTGATGCGCGAGGGCGACGGGCCGGTCAAGGCGACCAGCCGCAAGAGCCTGCGCATCCTTGGCTCGGTCGGAGAGCCGATCAATCCGGAAGCCTGGATGTGGTATCACGAGGTGGTCGGCGACAAGCGCTGCCCGATCGTCGATACCTGGTGGCAGACGGAGACAGGCGGCATCCTGATCACCCCGCTGCCGGGGGCAACCAGACTGAAGCCGGGTTCGGCGACGCTGCCCTTCTTCGGGGTCCAGCCGGTCCTTGTCGATGCGGACAACAAGGTGCTGGAAGGCGCGGCAGAGGGCAATCTCTGCATGGCTGACAGCTGGCCGGGCCAGATGCGTACGGTCTATGGCGACCATGAGCGCTTCATCCAGACATATTTCACCACGTTCCCGGGCCGTTACTTCTCCGGCGACGGTTGCCGCCGGGACGAGGACGGCTATTACTGGATCACGGGCCGCGTCGATGACGTGATCAACGTCTCCGGTCACCGCATGGGCACCGCCGAGGTCGAGAGCGCACTGGTCGCGCACGACAAGGTCGCCGAGGCGGCTGTCGTCGGCTATCCGCACGACATCAAGGGCCAGGGCATTTACGCCTATGTCACCCTGAATGCCGGGCTGGAGCCGTCGGAAGAGCTGCGCAAGGAGCTGGTGACCTGGGTGCGTAAGGAGATTGGTCCGATCGCCTCACCGGACCTGATCCAGTGGGCTCCGAGCCTGCCGAAAACCCGCTCCGGCAAGATCATGCGCCGTATTCTGCGCAAGATCGCGGCCAACGAGCAGGATTCCCTCGGTGACACCTCAACGCTGGCGGAGCCGGCGGTGGTGGATGATCTGGTCGATAACCGGATGAACAGGTAGAGCATGTAGCGGGGCCTGCATTTGCAGGCTCCGCTGTTGTTCGTTATTCCGGTATTGGTGCCGGGATTTTGACTGGCCCCGATGTATCTTTAGCCTTCAAGCCGACAGCGCTGAGGACTGTCCTGATCGCGCTTGCGTCGAGCGGGTCGGTCGCAGGCTGGCAATAATAACCGGCCATGTAGGCAGTCCCCTCCGACACCGCAAGGTCTCCGCCACCTTGTCCCTGTTTCCCGGCAAAGACCACGCATTCCCGATCATGGGCGCGAG
Organism: Nisaea sp.; assembly: GCF_034670185.1. Lineage (NCBI taxonomy): Bacteria > Pseudomonadati > Pseudomonadota > Alphaproteobacteria > Rhodospirillales > Thalassobaculaceae > Nisaea > Nisaea sp. Next base: position 748,734 of record NZ_JAXMNY010000002.1, on the reverse strand, counting down.
CCTTCACGTAAGTTGACAGAAAATGGCCTAGGTTCGCGGGTTGTTGCGAGCCGGTAGCTTTTCCGCCCTTCGTGAAGAAGCGAAACTTCTCGACCATTCCCTCTGCCTCCGTGACCCATTCCATGTAGTAGCCGGGAGCCATATTGATCAGGATGATTTCAGCACGTGGGTCAATTGGAGTCGTCGGAATCGAGGTGATTGAATAGGTGCGCATAGAATATTCGGCATCCCATCCTGCATCGACGATTTTTTGCGGAACATCGAGTGCGAAATAGAGAGGAGACTGGCGTGCCGTAATTTCTTTCTGTTGACCGGCAATAGAAGCTCCAGCGTGAATTGCGGAGGCGATCAGGGTGGCAGCAATTAGAAGATACCGGGCGTTCATAACACCCACCCGTCCTCGAAGTCTGACGTGGAAATGCCGGTCAGCTTGATCTGGCCGCCGTTGTAAGTGATGACGACATTCCCGGCGGCATCGGATGATGTCGTATGATCGCCTGCAAATGCGATCAGGTCGCCCTCGGAGCGGTCGAAGTTGTCGATCACATCGAAGCCCTGGTTCGACGACCCGAACACGAAAGTGTCGGACCCAGATCCGCCGTCAATGGTGTCGTTCCCCAGATTGCCGAAGAGCATGTCGTTGCCGGCTTCTCCGAAGATTGTGTCCTCGTTCTGGCCACCATAAACAGTGTCGTTGCCGGAGCCGCCATAAATGATGTCAGACCCGTAATTGCCATAAATCAGATCTTCGCCGGTGCCTCCATAAACGGTTTCGGTCCCGTCCTGCTGCCGCATCAGACCGGACGCGTCGGCGCGGGCTGTGCCGCTGTTCTGGCCGCCAAAGATCGTATCGTTTCCCGAACCACCTGCCAGATAGTCGATCTCCTTGTTACCGTAGATCAGATCGTTGCCGTTGCCGCCGAACAGGTAATCGGTTCCGCCATTTCCTGAGAGAATATCGTTGCCGGACCCGCCGGATAAGGTGTCTCCGGTTTCTGCGCCGGTCAGCAAGTCGTTGCTGGAAGTGCCGGTAACTCTGCCCGAGCTTGGTTCCGTAGTCGGGGTCGTGTTGGTAACGGTGTTTTCGGGAAGATTTGTATAAAGGGCGTCGAGGTTAGATTTGTCGGTCGCCGAAAGTGTCGGATCCCCGTCCAGCGCGGGGTTCATAATGCTCTCCGAATTTGAGCTATCAGCAAGGCCAACAACGTGGCCGATCTCGTGCATCAGGACTTCGTAGATCTTGTCCAGATCGGTCTGATCCGAAAAACTCAGATCCAGATAGATGAAAGCGGTGCCATCACCATAACTCTCACCGCCTTCCCATCCCAACCGGCCGTCGCCATCAGGGTCATTGAAGACCGTTCTCGCGCTTGTCTCGGTCGAACTACCAACAGTCTTTATGCCGACAAAGACAAACGCCGAGTCGAATATGTCTGTTCCATAGAAATTGAAATCGACGTTGTTGTCCCAGACCTCGAAAGCGTCCGTTACGGTGCCCCTAAGATAGTAGGAAACATCGTAATAGCCTTGCGCTCTCATCTCCGACGTGGCGTTCCAGTTGTAGCCGCCGCCAGAACCCACGTTGTATCCGTTGTAAACGCCCACCCCCGACAACTCCTCAATCATAGGTTTTGAAGCGCGCCACTTAAGGGGGGCGTGCACAATGTTTTGCCCGCTTCGCGCCGGCAGCTATTCTTTCAATTGCTTAGGCGATCCAGCCCGCGTCGACGCCGGTGCTGGAGACACCGATCAGCGTCACCGTCCCGCCGCCATGGGTGATCACCAGATCCGATCCGCTGCTCGATGTGGAATAGGCGGTTGTGAAAGCCAGCTTGTCGCCCTCGGCCGCATTGAAATCGGTGACCACGTCGTCGCCCTGTCCGTCTGTCGCGAAGAAGAAGGTGTCGGCACCCAGACCACCGGTGAGATGATCGTTCTCACGGTTGCCGAGCAGCAGGTCGTCGCCGGAGCCGCCATCCAGCGTATCCTCGTTCTGGCCGCCGAAAAGCGTATCGTTTCCAGCTCCGCCAGAGAGAATATCGTTGCCATAGTTTCCGAAGATCGAATCATTGCCGTCTCCGCCGACGATTGTCTCCACGCCATCTTGTTGGCGCAGGACGCCGTAGGCGTCGAGGCGGGCGGTTCCGCTGTTCTGGCCGCCGAAGATGGTATCGTCCCCGGCGCCGCCGTCCAGATAGTCGACTTCAAGATTGCCGTAGATGATGTCGGCACCGGCCTCGCCTGAAAGATTGTCGGCGCCAGATTCGCCCATCAGGATGTCGTTGCCGTCACCGGCCAGCACAGTGTCGTTACCAAGTCCGGCGCGGACGATATCGTTGCCGCCGAGCGTGCTGAACCGGTCACCAGTCTGGCTGCCGCTTAAGTCGTCGGCGCCGGCCGTGCCGGTCTTGTTGTATCCGTAAATAGCTGCGGCCTTGGCGATATCGTAATCAGTGATCGTTTCGGCGCCGTTCAGTAGAGGATTCATCAGGCTGCCTGGAGTATCGTCGTGGTCGAGGCCCAGTGCGTGCCCGACCTCATGCCGAAGAGTCGTCCTGAAGTATGATGAATCGTAGTAATCCATGACGACGAAGTCGTAATCCACGCCTGTCGTGCTGATCACAAAGTCCCCATTGCCGTCATAGGGAATATTCACACCCAGTGTGCCGCCATACCCGTCAATGTAACTTTCCATGACGATTACGTCGGCGAAATCAGTGTTCGAGGTGTGGACGAAATTGATGGAGAGGTCGCGACCCCACTCCGCGAATACGGAATGCGTTATGGATTTCTCAGAAGATGAAACCTCATAAAACCCATAGTAAGCGAAACTATAGTCGAGCTCGGTCGTGTAATAGACCGTTGACGAAGGGACAAAGGAATAGCCGGTGTACAATCCCATAAAATAAATCCGTATATCTGAAGTATATATTAAGAAAAGTTAATCATCTTTGAGGTGGTCGTACAACTATACGACAGAGCGAAATTGACAACAGTTTTTCGTGAATATCGCCTGAGTTTCCAGACAGCGCCTCCATTTGGAAGTTCTCGGAAAATTAGGAGTTTGCGCACAAAAAAGCCCGGCTAAAGCCGGGCTTTTCGGTAAAGCTTGATCGAGCAAGCTCAGGCGGGATTCCGCTGGATCAGTTGCTTGGCGATGATCAGGCGCTGCATCTCGTTCGTGCCCTCGGCGATGGCGAGCAGCGGGGCGTCCCGGTAATAGCGCTCGATATTGTATTCCTTGGCATAGCCATAGGCACCGTGCAGGCGCATGGCCTCCAGGCTGTTATGCAGCGCGGCTTCGGTGGCGAACAGCTTCGCCATGCCGGCTTCCATGTCACAGCGCTCGCCCCGGTCATAGGCGGCGGCGGCCTGTTCGGTCAGCAGCCGGGCAGCCTCGACCTGGGTTGCCATGTCGGCCAGCTTCAGCTGGATTGCCTGATGCTCCGCGATCGGTTTGCCGAAGGTCTTGCGGACCTGTGAATACTGCACCGATTCTTCAAGGCAGGCCCGGGCGATGCCGACGCCGCGTGCGGCGACATTGATCCGGCCGAGCTCCAGCCCGCCAAGGATCTGCTGCATACCGCGGCCTTCGACATTTCCGACCAGATTTGCGTCCGGCACGAAATAGTCGTCGAGGGTGAAACCTGCGGAATCGATGCCCTTGTAGCCCAGCTTTTCCAGTTTCTTGGTGACGTTGAAACCGTCGCCCTTTTCCACCAGGAACAGGCTCATGCCCTTGTGCCGGGGTTTTGCCTCGAGATCGGTCTTGGCCAGTACCGCGATGATGTGGCCGTGATAGGCATTGCTGATCCACATCTTGGTGCCGTTCAGCCGGTAGCCGCCCTCGGTCTTGTCGGCGCGCAGGCGGATGGCCTGCAGATCGGTGCCGGCGTCGGGTTCGGTCAACGCAATGCCGCCGCGCAGTTCGCCACTGGCGAAGCGTGGCAGCCAGGCGGCCTTTTGCGCTTCTGTGCCGGAGCGCTCGACGGCGGCGGCCATGATGAGGTGGGAGTTGAAGATGCCGGAGATCGACATCCATACCCGGCTGACCCGCTCGACGATTTTCGTATAGGTCGAGGCCGTGAGGCCAAGCCCACCCCAGTCCTCACCGATGGTGGCACCGAACAGACCGAGCTCCGCCATCTTGCCAACAATGTCTTCCGGCCAGGCATCCTCTGCTTCGAGCTTGTGGGCGTAAGGCGCGACGTCACGGGAGAGGAAGCGCTCGACAGCGTCCAGAATCATGCGCTCCTGTTCAGCACGCTCTTCGAGCGACAGGCCGGACTGGTTCGCGGCGACAGCTGCGTTCATGGATTTTTTCCTCCCGGGAATCCCGGTTCTAGGTACTGGCGGAACGCCATTGGTTTTTGTTTTTCAACCGAAAATAACGATTTTCTAGATTTTTGAACTTAGAATATAGCGGAAGATAAGGCCCGAGAGGGCAATAACCAGAAAAATACGGATTATATGGAAAGCCGCGATCAGCGGAACCCCGAGTTCGAGCACGGCAGCAGTGATGCTCATTTCCGCCATGCCGCCGGGAGAGACGGAAAGCACCATGGTGGCGGCTGGCAGGCCGGTCACCTCTGCCACGCCAAGCCCGAACAGGATGTTGAGTCCGACCAGAACCAGCGTGCTGAGCAATGCATGGGGCAGGAAGCGCTTCAGCGGCAGCACCAGCTCGCGGCGGTAGCGCAGGCCGATGAAGCAGCCGATCAGGACCTGCGAGAGATTGAGCAGCTCACGCGGCATGCCGGAAAGGTGCAGATCCAGCACCGTCACGAGAGCGCCTGCGGCAAGCGGTCCGAGCAGCCAGCCGTTGGTGATCTTGCGCCAGGCCATCAGGCCACCGAACAGCAGGGAAAGGACGATCAGGACCGGAAAGCCCTGCAGGTCGAACGGGAGATTTTGCGCCTCGAACGGTGAATGCCCGACCGCGCCGATAAGGGTTAGCGTGGTCGGGATGGTGGTGACGACGCAGAGAATACGCAGGGACTGGGCGAGCGAGACCGGTGCCATCTCGCCGCCCCACTTCGTCGCCTGCAGGGCCATCTCCACGACGCCGCCGGGCACGCTGGCGAAATAGGCGGTGGCCATGCTCACTTTCGCAACCTTGCGCAGGTATAGCGCCGCGAGCAGCCCGAACAGGATCGAGGCCAGCGCGCAGATGACCATCACCGCGATATGGTCCACCACGAAGGCGGCGACGGTGGGGGTGAAATTGAGGCCGATGCCGGTGCCGAGCAGAAGCTGGCCGGTCTGCCGTGCGCCTTTCGGCATGGAGAGCGTGAGCCCGGCCATGCTGAGTACCCCGACCGAGAGCATGGGCCCCAACAGCCAGGGCAGAGGCACGCCAAGAACGGCGAATGCCCAGCCGGCGCTGGCCGCAAAGGCGAAGCTGGCGAGATGGCGAACGGGCGCGGGTATGGACATGGCGGGCGGGCCTGATTTCGGCCGGTTTCCGGAGTCGGTCGCGCGGCCATCGAATGGATTGATCCCTGCACTTAGGCAGGCGGCGGCGTCCCGGTCAATCTGTTGACGGTGCTTTGGTGTCTGTGCATGGGATGAATTCCACATGGTCGAAAACAGGGGCCCGTTCGATGACCGAAGAGAGCTTGCAGGAGCGGTTTCTTGGGGTGGTGCTGAATAACCCGGTGAACCAGGCTATCCTGGAGCGGATGCCGGATCTTGGCGTCGAGGATGGCTGGCTGGTGGCAGGCTGTCTGTTCGGGACGGTCTGGAATGAGTTGTCCGGTCGCCCGCTGACCGAGAATATCCGGGACTACGATATTTTCTACTACGACCCGGATACCAGCTATGAGGCGGAGGACGCGGTGATCCGGCGCGGGGCGGCCCTGTTCGCCGATCTTGGGGTCGAGGTCGAGATCCGTAATCAGGCGCGGGTTCCGCTCTGGTACGAGGCGCGGTTCGGGGTGCCTTATCCGCCGATTTCCGAATCCCGTACGGGTATCGACCGGTTTGTTGTCGCGGGCACCTGCTGCGGCATTTCGCAAGCGGGCGAGGTGCATGCGCCCTACGGCTTCGAGGATATGTTCGCGGGTGTCCTGCGCTACAATCCGATGAACCCGACGCCGCATCAGTTTCAGTTCAAGTGCGGGAGTTACCGGGAGCGCTGGCCATGGCTAAAAATTGTGGAACAGGATGCCGCTACCAGTACCTCCTGAACCGGAAGGTGTGGTAAGCCGAGCGGCTGAAACAAAGGGGACAGGCATGGATGAGAAGCAACAGCCCGACAGTGCGCCGGACACGGCGGGCGTGATCTTGCCGCCGCCCGTCATTCTGCTGATCGTCATTGCCTTCGGCGCCGTGCTTGAGATTTTCGTGCCGAGACCCTTCGCGCCGGAATGGGCGCAAACCTATCTCGGCCCCGCTTTGGTCGTCGGAGCGGTCGCTGTCGCCATCATCGCGGAACGTCAGTTCAAGCGCGCCGGAACCAGCGCCAAGCCCTGGGTGCCGACCACCGCCATGGTCACTACCGGCCTGTTCTCGATCAGCCGCAATCCGATGTATGTCGCCATGGTGGTCTTGCTGTTCGGCCTTGCGTTTGCCGGGAACACGCTCTGGATTTTGACAGCCACCGTCGGCTTTGTCGGCGTGATGCATTACGGCGTGGTTCTGCGTGAGGAAGCCTATCTCGAGCGCCTCTTCGGCACGGCCTATACTGACTACAAGGCGCGGGTCCGGCGCTGGATCTAGAAGGCTGTCTTTCCACGCTTAACGATCGCTCTCTCTTTTTCATGAGCCGCCCGCGTGCGACAGTCCGGTCTCATCTTCTGCGGGGGATTCGCGCATGGGCGAACGGATAATCCTGATAACGGGCGCGGCCAGCGGTATTGGCGCCGCAGCGGCTCGCAAGCTGGCGCAAACTGGCGACCGTTTCCTGCTGCATACGCGCGCGAACCTGGATGGTCTCAACGCCGTCGCCGAGCAGGTGCGTTCTAAAGGGGCAACCGCCGAAACCCTGTTGAAGGATCTGGCTGAGCCCGGCGCGGGGCGATATCTGATCGAGGCCTGTTCCGAACGCTTCGGGGGGCTCGATATCCTCGTTGCCAATGCGGGCTACGCGGACAAGGCGCCGCTTGGCGAGGCCGGGACGGAGAAGTTCGAGCAGGCGCAGAACGCCATTTCGCGCTCCTTTTTTGAGATGGCGGAGACGGCTCTGCCGCTGCTGGAAGCCTCGACAGAGGGCCGGGTTATCGCGGTGGGTGCTTTCGGGCCGCATGTCTGGCGCACCGACTTGCCAGCCTTTCCGGCGACCGCTGCGGCGAAAGCCTCTCTTGAGGCAACGGCGCGCGCACTCGCCCTCAAGCTCGCACCGTCCGGAGCGACCGTGAATGTCGTGGCGCCGGGCTTCATCGAGAAAGACCCGGGCACCCATTCGGCTATGACGCCGGAAGGTGTGGCGGCACTCTCCGCGCGCATTCCGATGGGGCGGCGGGGCACGTCGTATGAGGTGGCGGCCGTGATCGGTTTTCTCGCATCCTGTGAAGCGAGCTACATTACAGGACAAGTCATTCATGTGAATGGCGGTTTGATTTAGGGGGATGTGATGAGTGAGGGACGTATCGCCGGGGTCATCGGCCTTGGCTCGATGGGAATGGGCGCGGCCCGCTCTCTGGTTGCGGCCGGGGTCGAGACCTGGGGCACAGACGTTCGAGCCGAGTCCGTCGCGGATTTCGTGGCGAACGGCGGCAGGGGCGCGGCAAGTCCGGCTGAATTGGCATCGAAGGTGGATGCGCTGCTGGTGCTGGTGGTCAATGCGGCCCAGACCGAAAGCGTGCTGTTCGGCGAGACCGGCGCGGTCAAGCACATGAAAAAAGGCGCCGTCGTCGTTGCCAGCAGCACGGTACCTGCGGCCTATGCGCGGGAGCTGGAAGGCCGGCTGGCGGAGCACGGCCTGCTGATGGTCGATGGGCCGGTCAGCGGCGGTGCCGCCAAGGCGGCGACCGGCGAGATGACGGTGATGGGCTCCGGCACGCCGGAGGCATTCGAGGCGGCGGACTTTCTGCTGAAGGCCATCGCGATGAAGGTCTACCAACTGGGTGATCAGGCCGGGCCAGGCTCGACCGTGAAGACCATCAACCAGTTGCTCGCGGGTGTGCATATCGCGGCGGCGGCGGAAGCCATGGCGCTCGGTATCCGGGCTGGCGTGGCGCCTACAGACCTGTTCGAGGTGATTTCAAATTCCGCCGGTGCGTCCTGGATGTTCAACAACCGGGTGCCGCATATTCTCGACGGCGATTACGCGCCGCTCAGTGCCGTGAACATCTTCGTGAAGGATCTCGGCATCGTGCTGGAGACCGGCAAGGAGCTGACCTTTCCGTTGCCGCTGTCGGCGGCGGCACACCAGCAGTTCCTCGGCGCGGCTGCGGCGGGCCTCGGAACGGAGGACGATTCCGCGGTTATCAAGGTGTTTCAGAAGCTCGCCGGGATCGATTTGCCTGAAGCCAAGGACGACTAATCAGAGCAGGCAGAGAAGACCGTAGCAGGATGCGCCGAACAGCTTCACCGCCAGCAGATAGCCAATCAGGTCAAACAGCAGCGAGACGCCGAGGATCGGCAGGGCAACGAAGCCGATAAAATAAAGCGCGGCCCAGCGTGTGAAGCGGCGGCCGGGAATCCGGTGGCCGTGAATCACGGGCGGCTTTTTGAATTGTGCGAGCACGGACATGGGCTAAGACTAGCCGCGGAACGGGTACGGGGGAACCTGCAATGGCGGCTGCCGCCAAAGCGCAGAAAGCCGAAGAGAAAAAAGACCGGCCGCTGAAAGACCGGCGCGGGGAGGAGCGGGACGGTATCGTCGCGCTCTGGGACGCGGTCGATCAGCGGCGCTGGGACGAGTTGGTCGCAAGGGCGGACCGCTCGGCGCTTGAGCAGTCCTCCGCCTATGGTATGGCCATGTCGCGTGCCTCTGCCTATACCCCTGTCACGGCCGTTTTCATGCGCGGCCCGGAGCCGGTGGCACTTGCCCTGGTGCTCGAATGGCGCTTTCCGGGCGGCTTCCGGATTGCCAAGCTGACGCGGGGGCCGGTCTTCCTGACGGATGATGTCTCAGAGACGGAACGCGCGGCGATCTTCGGTCTCATCAAGCAACGCTATCCGGTGGCGAAGCTCAATCTCTTCTTCATGACACCGGAACTCGCCGCCGGGACAGAGAGCGATGCGCTTCTGCGCGGCATCGGCATGCGCCCGATGGTGACCGGCTACAGCACCGTCTGGCTCGATCTGCGTCCGGAACTGGAGGCGTTGCGGGCGGGGTTGCACATGAAATGGCGCAACCAGCTCAAGCTTGCGGAAGCGGAGCCGATCCGCGTGCGCAGCGGTTTTGGCGGTGCACCGATGGAATGGCTGCTGACCCGGCACGACCAGCACCGAAAGCGGCGCAAGTTCCGGGCACCGGCAGGCGCCTTCGTTGCCGCCATCGCGGATAGCAGCCGGGACAAGCGCGCGACGCAGGTTTTCACCGCCTATGTCGGCAGCGAGCCGATCGCCGCGATCCTGACCGTTCGGCATGGTAATTCCGCGACCTACTATGTCGGCTGGACCGGGGTGGAGGGGCGCGAGAAGCAAGCCCACAACCTGCTGCTCTGGAGCGCCATCACCAAGCTGAAGGGCATGGGCGTAGAGTGGCTCGATCTCGGCGGAGTCGACGGGTTGCACATGCCCGGCGTTTCCCGCTTCAAGCTCGGCGTTGGCGGGGAGCTGGTGACGCTGGCGGGGACGTATCTCTAGCGGTCAGGTTTCTTTCGCTCTCGCTGCTGCTTTGGCACGCAGAGCCGCGAAGCCGACCAGCCGGTCTTCAACCAGCCGATTGATACTGGCTGACGGATATTTCCCGCCGGCCCCACGCTCGCCTGCTTTCTTGCCTGTCAGTGTCTCGATGCCTTCCGCGATCGTGGTTATAGGCAGGATGCGGAACTTCTTTTCCCGACAGGCGTCGACCACATCCTCGCGCAGCATCAGATGCTTCACGTTCGATGCAGGGATCAGGACGCCCTGTTTGCCGGTCAGTCCGCGCGCCACGCAGACGTCGAAGAAGCCTTCGATCTTCTCGTTCACCCCACCGATGGCCTGTACTTCGCCCATCTGGTTCACCGAGCCGGTGACGGCGAGGGACTGGTCGATCGGCAGCTCGGAGAGTGCCGACAACAGGGCGTAGAGCTCGGCTGAGGAGGCGCTGTCGCCATCGACGCCGCCATAGGACTGCTCGAAAGTCAGTGTCGCGGCGAGGGCCATAGGGGCGTCCGCCGCGTAATTCTGCGCGAGGTAGCCGGAGAGGATCATCACGCCTTTGGAATGCAGCGGGCCGCCAAGTTCGACCTCGCGCTCAATATCGATAACCTTTCCGGCGCCGACCCTGACCGTCGCGGAAATCCGGCTCGGCTTGCCGAAGGCGAAATTGCCGATCGAGAGGACCGAGAGCCCGTTGACCTGGCCGACCTTTGCGCCATCGCTATCGATCAGCACCGTGCCGCGGGTAATCTCCTCCACCGTCCGCTGCCGGAGCCGGTCTGCGCGGTGGGTCTGGGCGGCGATGGCACGGTCGACATCGCCACGCACGACCGTGTCCCTGTTCTCTTCCCGGGCCCAGTAATCGGCCTCGCGCATCAGATCCGCTATCTGGCCGACGCGGGTCGACAACCGTTCGGAATCCCCGGCCAGCCGTGCGGCATGCTCCATGACCCGCTCAATGGCTGCGCGTATGAAGGGGCGGAGTTTGTTGTTGCGGGTGATGGTGGTGACGAGGCGGGCGAAAAGCTGGTCGTTCTCCGGCGTCCGTTCCATGGCCTCTTCGAAATCGGCGGCGACCTTGAACAGGTCCTGGAAGTCCGGGTCGAGCGCGGAGAGCATGAGATAGAGCCGGTAATCCCCGAACAGTACGATCTTCAGATCGAGCGGAATAGGATCCGGCTGCAGTGACACCACGGTTGCCGTCGCCGTGGTCATGTTGGGCGCTTCTATGGTGACCTGCTCAGCGTAGAGCGCGCGTTTCAGGGCTTCCCAGCTCATCGGATTGAGCAGTAGTTTGTCCGCGTTGATCAGCAGAAAACCGCCATTGGCCCGGTGCAGGGCGCCGGACTGGATGAGCGAAAAGTCCGCGGTCAACGTGCCCATATGCGCGTAGTACTCGATCCGGCCGACCAGTTTGCTCAGCGCCGGATGGTCTTCGACAATCACAGGCGCTCCGCCCGCCGGACGGTTCGAGACCAGAACATTGACTTGGTAGCGATGCATCGGGTCGCTCTCGACCGCGCTTTCGCCGACGTCACCCGGGATGGCGTCCGGGCTGCCTTCCTCGGTGTTAAGGAACAGGCCGATCTGCTCGACCATATCGTCGGCGACGGCTTTCAGGTGCTTGAGGGCCGCATCGGCCCCTGTCATTTCCTTCTCGACGTCCGCAATTTCCTGTTTGATGACGCGGCGAGCGGTCTCGCGGTTGATTTTTCTCAGGCTGCGATAACGGTCGCGCTCGATATGCGGCAGCGAGCGGAGGGTTTTCTGCAGTACCTCCATCATGCTCTGGGTCGCGTCCTGATAGCGCTTTCGGGCGGCTTCGGGGAGCTTCTGGAAGGTCTCGGGAGCCATTGTCGTCTTGCCGGAAAGCGGCGCGAAAGCGAAGCCCTGAGGTGTTCTAATCAAGGTCAGTTTCTGTTCCCGCGCCTCCTTGTCCACGGCTTCCAGGGCGTTCTGCTGCTTTTCCGCCGCCTCCTTGTTCACGGCATCGATCCGCAGTCGGTAATCCTCGCTTTCGAACAGCGCCGGGATCACCGCTTCAAGATCGGTGACAAGTTCTTGCATGGCGCGCCGGAACGGCTCGGCCCGGCCGGGGGGCAGGGCGATCGCAGTCGGCGTATAGGCGTTTTCGAAATTGTGCACATAAACCCAGTCGCTCGGCGCCTCGAGCTCGGCACGGCGCTGCTCCAGGAAGCGGCTCACCGCCATGTGCTTGCCGGAGCCTTTCGGTCCGATGACGAAGAGATTGTAGCCCCGCTGCCGCATCCGGGTGGCGAAACGCACGGCGCCGAGAGCCCGCTCCTGGCCGATCAGGGCCTCGATATCCTCAAGGTCTTCGGTGCTCTTGATAGAAAGCGGCCGGAGATCCGTCTTGGTGTAGAGGGCCTTGGTGGCAAGAGGCTTCACGGGCATTCCTGGATTCCTTCGAGACCGATGCTGATGCGGGTCGCCGGATCGAAACTGGTGAAAACCTTAATCCCGTCGTGGCTGCTCCGGCTAGTCTCCGCCGCCACGAATTTCCAGAACCCTGTCGCGCAGCCGGGTCAGGCCCCGGTCCGGCATGCCCAGCTCGTCGAGATGCTCTACCGTATTGAAAAGATAGTCTGAGCAGGGGCCAAGAAAGCCGCTGGCCCGTTCGATGGTCTGGGCCATTTCCTCTTCGGGGAGTTGGCCGACATAGCGTTCGTGGCTGCGGTTCATCACAAAGCCGAGGGCCTTGAAGGGGCCGCTCGGTCCGGTCATGGAAAGCCAGCGCGGGATATAGGCGTCGCTCACCATTTCCCGACGCCAGACAATTTCGAGTTCCTCGGCGGCTTTTTCCTTCGAGATGCGGAAGGCGACGCCGCGGCAGCACCCTCCGCGGTCGAGGGCGAGCGTCAGGCCCGGCACTTCGGGCGACCCGCGCCCGAGATGGGTCTGCAGGCAGAACCGCCGGTGATATCCGCGGGCCGTGGCGCAGCATTTCTCGGCGAAATGGAAGGACGGGTTCCAGATCAGCGATCCGTAACCGAACAGCCAGACATCCGTCTCCGGAACGCCGCCGGAGAACATTGAGGCGAGCGATGCATGAAGTTCCTCGTCGCTGAGGACCTTGTAGGCAACGGCGTTTTTCCGGATCAGGTCGCGGATGTGACCCGATCGGATCGTATCGCGCGTGAGAGGGATATGTTGCTGGTCAGCCATGTAAACGAGCCTAGCGGACTTGGCGGGCCGGGCAAGTCCGACAGTCGGATCGGTCTTGTGCGATTTCAGGCAGAATGGAGCGGGGTAAACGCCAGCTCGGCGATGCGTGTCGCCGCCTATGGCAATAGGGGGCGAGGTAGTCGGTCACAAATGCGTGTGCGTTCCACGCCATATGCGTGAAATAATGATCAATAAGCCTGTGCGAGCGACCGAAAACCGCGACTGGCGTCGCATCTGGTATGGATTGTGCGTGCGGGTTTTACTGAAAGGCTTTGATATCTCTCAAAGTCCGTTCGGGCGACCGCGCCGAATTTGAGGTATAGGTCAGCTTTTCGAGGGAAGGCATATCCGTTCATGGCGGAAAAAGTAGATTTTGGTGGTGTCCATTTTTTGATCGTTGACGGTAACGCGCTTTCCGCTGATCTGGCGCGCGACCTGTTGCTGACAATGGGCGCGGAGACGGTATTTGTGGCGCACAGTTTCGATGATGGAATTGACGTTCTCGGCTCCGACTCTGTCGACGTCCTGTTGACCGAACTCCACCTGCCTCCACGCAGCGGCCTCGAGCTGATCCGCACGGTGCGCGACGGTAAAACCAGGGCGCACAAGCAGATGCCGATCCTGGTGATGTCCGCGATGTCGGCGAAGGAGCATGTTTTCGAAGCCCGTGACGCAGGCGTTACGGAATTTATTGCAAAGCCTTACGGGGTTGAGGGTTTTTACCGGCGCATGGTCGGTATCGTTGCGCGGCCGCGCGCTTTCGTAGACAGTAACGAGTATTTTGGTCCTGACAGACGTCGTCGGCAGGTGCCTTTTAATGGGCCGGACCGGCGAGATTAGCAGCTAGGGTGTCGAATTGACTGTGGCGAAATCAAAGCTTTTGCCTCCGGCGGAGGATTTGACCCAGCGCGCCGTCAACAGCACGACCGGGATGGACCTGCGTCTCAGTCCCGGTGTCCTGCGCCGTCTGGAAGAAGTGGTCAACAAGTCCCGCGAACGGTTTGTGGTCGATCTTGCGGCGCGTCTGCGCAAATTGCGTGCAAGTGCGCAAGCCCGGACCGATGGCCAGATGAGCGATGTTGATCTGCTGAAGCTGGTGTTCGAGGAAAGCCTGCAGATCAAGGGTATGGGCGGCACGATCGGCTATCAGGTGCTCAGTCTGATCGCCACGACTCTGAATGATTTCGTGACCGAACGTCAGACGCTGGGCCGGATCCAGTTTGAAATCCTGCAGCTGCATATCGATGCCATGTATGTCGTGATCGCGGACCGCATCACGGATAATGGCGGGATCCTGGAAGATCAGGTGCTTAGCGGTCTCAGGACGGCTGTTCGGAAATTCAGCTGAGCGCAAACTCGTGACAGAAGGACGTCGTGCCCTTATCTTAGGAGTACGTGTTTAATTGGAGCCTCCGATGGCCGACTTCGACAGAACGGACCGCAAAGCACTGGGCATCCTTTCGGATACGATTTCCGAGAAACTAGGGCCCTCCGATAAGGTCACGCGGGAAATCCGGCGTGCCTACACATCAGGCAAGCAGATCGACCGTTTCATGGCCCGCGCCGCATTCGATGCCCTGCCGGACTGGCAGCGTAGCGACATTGGTTCGGCCGCCGAAAATCTGGCCCATGCGATCATTCGGGAAGAGCTCGGCGAGGTGGCGCCGTTCGGAACCGAGCGCGACTGGCGGGATATGGATGCGCCGCAACGCCGGACGGGCCCGGCAAGAAAACCGGGCGCGGGTGGGGACATGCAGGCACCTCCGCGCTTCCTTACCCGTACAACCCGTTAGCGAGCAGGGCATGCGTTTTGTCACACGCGCATCCTTCAGGTCCATTGTTTGAAATGATCGGCATTGTTTTTAGATGCCCGGATCGGCTAGTGTTTGGCGCAATTTGAATATAATTTTGGTTTTCTGGACGCGGTCGCGATCCATTTGTAGTGGAGCTGGTTTTTGACCGGCTAGAGCGAGCCGGTCCAGTTGAGGAGTTGATGATGCGCGGCAGGGAGCCGGTGCAACAGTTCATTGTCGCTGAACATGTTGCCAAAGAATTCGCGCGGTTCCTGAACCGTGTCCAGAATGACCAGGTCGATATCTTGGGCTCGTTCCTCATCGAGAACGAATGGGAAAAGTACAAGAAGGACAGCGAGGGCGTCGTTCAGTCGCTTGAACTGGCCGGTTTCGCGATTGTCCCGAAGGAGCCGACGGATGAAATGATCGCGGGGGCCGACAAGACACTTGCCGGCGGCCTGATGGGGCAGCGCGGTGCGCGGGTCTATGTTGAAGCGGTCTTCGGCGCCATGGTCGACGGTTGGCTCGAGACCTACAATCCGAACCTGATCCTGGATATCTTTTCGATGGCTCTGTCACGGGCGTCCAATCCACGGGCGCGGCGCGACAGTGGCGGCATGGATTCCTCGTTTCAGCGCTTCCGCAAGCATTCCCAGGATATGTTGGCCGGGCTGATCAAGAACGGTCAGGTTATCGTTCCCGACGAGCCGACCCCCGAGATGGTCGCGGCAGGTGTTGCCGAAACAGCTGAAATTCGTAGCAAAACGAACCAGCAGGTCAGCATCGGCGCTGATCCGACCTACCTTGCCAATCTCTATGAAAACATGGTCGAGGCGCGGCCCAAATAGGGATCGCCTACGGCCTTAGGGTTTTCAATCTCTCGGATTTTCGACTCTAGGACTTGCCGCCCGGCTTGAACGCGGCGGCAAGAAGCGTCACTGCTTGCTTGTGGCGGGCACTACCGACCGGCGGTGGCGGCGCGGAGCTGCGGGTGCTCGACATGGTCTGGGCCCCGCTCTTGCTGATCGCCTCCAGAAGCGTTGCTGCATTATCCTTCGGGCGCGCGCGTTTGCTCACGGGCTTGCGGCGCGCGACGTTGCTGGACATGGCCCGCTGCACTGCAAGGGCGCAGAGATTGTTAAAAAACGGTCCGATCAACGCAGATTTCAACTTGTCGTCGGTCTCAGCCCAGACCCTGAGCAGCAAGGCAGCCTCATGACGATTTTTGCCTGTTGCCTCCAAGGCTTCGAGGGCTTTTGTTCGGGCGTAGTCTTTAGCCATTCGTCACCTGCCAGCTCGCGGACCGAATCCGTTCTTATACAATAGCATAGATCGGGTTGGTTCGCGTATCCCGTTCCTGAGTCGAAGCCTTCAGTCTTACTTTGCGTTGCGCATCTCGATCACGCGCTGCGGGAACGGAATTTCGATTCCGTTGGCGTCGAGAGTTTCCTTCACGGCCTTGTTGAAGGCGAACAGGGTCGCCCAGTAATCCGCTGCATTCACCCAGAACCGGAGGCCGATACTGACCGAGCTGTCGCCCAATGCGCGGACGGTGGCTTCCGGCTTCGGATCGGCCAGAACCCGAGGGTCATCCTCGGCCAGTTTCATCAGGGCGCCGAAGGCAGTGTCGATATTGCTGCTGTATCCGATGCCGACGACGATATCGATGCGCCGGGTGGCGTGCCGGGAGAAATTGCTGACGGCACTGTTGATGATCTGGCTGTTCGGTACAGAAATGTAGACATTGTCAGGCGTTGTCAGCTCCGTGGTGAAGAGCCCGACCTCGGCCACGGTGCCGCCATTGCCGCCTGCAGTCACGTAATCGCCGACCTTGAAGGGCCGCAGGAACAGGATCATGACGCCGGCCGCAACATTGCTGAGCGTGCCTTGCAGGGCGAGGCCAACCGCGAGGCCGGCGGCGCCGAGCACGGCGATGATGCTGGTGGTCTGGACGCCGAAGCGGTTCAGCACCGCGACGACCGTAATGATGACGATAAGATAGCGGACAGTGGAGGAGATCAGCGGTTTGATCGTGCCGTCCATCCAGGCAATCCGCTCGACGGCATTGCGAGTGGCGCGTCCCGCCCAACCCGCGACGATCCAGCCGAATAGGAGGATCAGGATTGCACCTAAAACGTCGAAGCCGTAGGTGGTAAGCATGATCTGGGTTTCATCCCAGAGAACGTTCACTTCACCGGCAACATCAATATCCATGGTAGAATCCTTTGGGCGTTGGAAATTGTCAGTTGAATTGGTCTTCAAAGCGGGGGTGCTGTCAAGTACCGGGGCGGGCGGATCAGTCCGCGGAGGCCGCCAGTTTGTTCAACGCTTCGCCCGACACCGTATAGCGCAGCGAGCTCTCCTCATGCTCAAAGCCGAGGCTGTGATAGGCCTCGCGGGCCGGGTTCCAGTCCAGCACCGTCAGTGATATCCGGCCATGTCCCTCGGCCACCGCATCGGCGGCGACTGCAGCGACGAGCCGCCGGCCCACTCCTTTGCCGCGTGCTGCCTCGGTGACGAAGAGATCGTCGATATAGCAGGCGGACCGGCCGATCCAGGTCGAGTAGTTGGCGGAATAGATCACGCTGCCCAGCAGCGTGCCCGTGCCGTCATCGGCGACAAAAGCCTTGAAGCGCGGCTGGGGGCCAAATCCATCCCGCAGCAAGTCTTCTTCGGAGGCGCGCAACAGGTGGGTTTCCTTCACATAGTCCGCGAGCCCACGCACCATTTCGAACATCTGGTGAACGTCTTCGCGGGTGGCGCGGCGAATGGTGATCGTGTCGGTCATGGTCAGTTCCGATGAGCAGAAAAGAGGTCAGGATGCGCGGGATTTGATGTCGGCAAGCAGATCGTCGGGAATATCGACGCCGTCCTGTGCCGCTGCCTCGCGGAGCTTCAGACGGCGGTCGCCGGGGAGCCGGGCACCATCCTGTGCCAGGATCTCGCCGAACATCTCCTCGGCCCGCTCGCCAAAACTGTCGGCACCGCCGAACGCGGCGGGATCGAAGAGCAGGATCATGTGACCGATGGAGGGCGGGGCACCGGTCGGCTCGAAGAAAGACGTACCCTGATAGCCGAAGTTAGAGCCGGTGAGCGCGCCACAAAGCAGCTCGATCATGAGCGCGAGAGCCGCGCCTTTCGCGCCGGCCCCGGCACCGCCGAGCGGCGCCATGGAGCCGGCAAGGGCCGCTTTTGCGTCGGTCGTCGGATTGCCGGCCGCATCGAATGCCCAGTCGGACGGGATCGGCTCTCCTGCTTTCGCAGCAAGTGTGACCTTGCCGCGGGCGACGGTGGAGACGGACAGGTCGATCACCATCGGCGCTTGGTCGGTGCGCGGCCAGGCGAAAGCAATCGGGTTGGTGCCGTAAAGCGCGCGGGACCCGCCCCAGGGCGCGATGGCGGATGGGGTGTTGGAAAAGGCCAGGGCGACCAGTCCGGCATTTGCCGCGTCTTCGACATGATGGCCGGCGGCGCCGAAATGATGGGAATGGGCGATCCCGATGGCCGCCATGCCAGCTTCATGCGCCGCTTTTATTCCTTCTCTGAGGCCGAGTTCGATGGCCGGGAAAGCAAATCCGATATGGCTGTCGACATTGATGACGCCCGGGCGTGTGCGGTTGATCGTCGGTTTGGCGAAGCCGTCGACTTTTCCGCATTTGGCCTGTTCCGCATAAGGCGGCACGCGGGCGACACCGTGCGAGGAAATGCCGTCCGCCTCTGCCCGGACCAGAGCTTTCGCCACGATCTGCGCCGTATCCGGAGCCACCTTGCTGTTCTCGAAAGCTTTCGCGATCAGGGTCTGCAGCGCGTCGAGCGAAATCTGCATAAGGTATTCTCCGGTACGTTCTTAAAGGAAGCGCAAGGCGTGGCTGAACTTGCGACGGGCCTCGTTTCTTGTCAACGCGACCTTGCCTCATGCCCAGCCGATCCGGATTTGCAACAGACTCTACGCTGGCTTTGGCTTGCAGGCGGACTGGTTTGGAGTACTCTTTCGCTCCCGCCATGCGCTAATCCGCGTCTTCCGTGACTGGAGTTCTTATGTCCGACAATACCCTCATCTGGAAAACCGCGACCGAAATCCGAGACATGCTGGCAAAGGACGAGGTTTCACCGCTTGATCTTTTGGACTCTCTCGAGACCCGGGTTTCGGAGGTCGAGCCGAAGATCAACGCGTTGCCGACCCTCTGTTTCGAGCGAGCCCGCGACGCGGCCAAGGCTCTGATGGAGAAGCCCAAGGACGAGCGCGGCACGCTGATGGGGATACCGGTTGCGATCAAGGACCTGGAAGAGGTGAAGGGGGTCCGCACGACCTACGGCTCGCCGATCTTCGCGAATCATATTCCCGACCACTCCGACCTTGTCGTGCAGACGCTGGAAAAGAATGGCGGTGTCGTTTACGCGAAAGCCAACACACCGGAATTCGGCGCCGGGGGAAACACCTTTAACGAAGTGTTGGGTACCACGCTGAACCCGTGGAACCAGAAGCGCAGCGTTGCCGGATCTTCCGGCGGGTCTGCTGCGGCACTGGCCTCCGGCACAGCCTGGCTGGCTCAAGGCTCGGATACCGGAGGTTCGTTGCGCAATCCGGCCAGTTTCTGTTCCATCGTTGGCCTGCGGCCGAGCCCGGGACGGGTTGCACGCGGCCCGGACGGTCTGCCGTTCTCAAACCTGCCAGTCGCAGGGCCTATGGCGCGGAACGTGACCGACGTGGCCATGATGCTGGACGCCATGTCGGGCGAGCATCCACGGGACCCGATCTCGCTAGCTTCTCCGCTGGAGAGCTTCAGCGATGCGGTCAAGGCTCAGCGGCTGCCGAAGCGGGTCGCTTTCTCGCGGGATCTGGGGTGCACGCCGGTGGACCCGGAAGTTGCGAAGATCTGTGAGGAAGCCGCGCTCCGGTTTGAATCCCTCGGTGTGAAAGTCGAGGAAGCACACCCGGACTTCCATGACGTCCAGGACATCTTCCAGGCCTTGCGCGCGGAAGGTTTTTACATGACGAAGCGGAAGCTCCTGGAAGAGCATCGCGACAAGTTGAAGCCGGAAGTCGTCTGGAACATCGAGAAGGCGCTGGATTACAGCATCGAGGATTTCACCCGCGTTCAGCTTGCACGCGGTGCTTATATCCAGCGGGCCGTGGACTTCTTCGAGACCTACGATCTGCTGCTGTCACCGGCGACCTGCGTCGCGCCTTACCCGGTCGAGCAGCGCTATGTCGCGGAATGCGACGGACATACATTCGACAATTATGTCGAATGGCTGACCATGGCCTATGCGATCACGCTGACGACTTTCCCGGCTCTTTCAATGCCGGCCGGGTTCACGTCGGAGGGGCTCCCGGTTGGCCTTCAGGTCGTGTCAGGTCCGCGCGGCGAAGCAGCTTTGCTCTCGGCCTCCGCTTTGCTTGAGACGGTTCTCGGTCACGCGGCAGCGGTGCCGATTGATCCGATCTGACGCCACTTCGAGGTGAGTCCTGTTCGGAAGGCGGCGGCTGGAGTAGGGTATAAAGGTCCCAGTTCAGCGTGCAGGATGATCGTGACGCCGAAGCCCTGGAAATCCTACATCTCTCCACTGCCGTCGCCGGGCCGTCAGTTTTGCCTGCACGACATCGATGTGCCGGTGGAGCGCTTCGGTGCTCTGGGGTCGTTCGTTCAGGTCTGGCGAGGCAAGTGGCGTGACGGCAAGCTGCCGTCCTGGTCGGATTTCGATTTCTATGATTTCGGCGGCTGGCACGGCTGGATCCATATCGACGAGACCGTTTCGGACTCTCCGTTCGAAATGCGCTGCCGTCTCTGGGGCTCGGAGCTTGTCGACCGCCTCGGGATCGACGAGACCGGCAAGTTGCTGAGTAAATCGCCGGCAATGGTCGAGCGAAATCTGATCCCTTTCTATCAGGATATCCTTTCGATTCCGGCCATTGGCACCAACTCCGGGTTCGTTACCAGCTACGGCCGGGCATCCGAATGGAGTGTGATCAAGCTTCCCTGTCCGGGATATGGCGCCGAGCCGGATGTCATCCTGTCCTGCAGCATGCAGGGCACGGCGCTCGTCTTCCAGCCGGAGGATGTCCTGGAAGGGCGTTCGGATTAGGACGGCGCGCGCCGGTCAGACGATCTCGACCGAGACCTCCCCGAATTTCCCGAACCGTGCTTCCACCCGCTCTCCCCTGTCGCCGAAATGGACACTTGTTGTTGTTCCGGTGCTGACGATGGCTCCGGCAGGCAGGAGCACCCGGTCGGCGAGCCACGCCAGTACGCCGAGTGGTCCGCCATCGACGTTACCGGCGTTGCCTGTCGCGATCTGCTCGCCATCGACATGCAACGTGACTTCGGCATTCATCAGGCTATCGACATCCCAATCCGTGACCGGTGCGCCATGCACCCAGCCGTAGGACGACCCGTTGTCGGCGATCACGAGGGCCGGGCCGGTGCGGGTCCAGTCCGTATGACAGGAGGAGACGATCTCAAGTGCCGGCAGCACCGCGTCCACGGCACCGGCGACGCTTTCGGCCGTGTGCGGTGCGCTTTCCGGTCCGAGCGGTTTGCCGAGCCGCAGCGCGAATTCAGGCTCCAGCACAATGAAGGGATAGTCGCTGCGTGCGATCCGAGCCGGGCTTGCCATCGCGGTGTCCGATAACAGCGCGCCATGAAACGGCCCATCGAGACCAAGCAGGTCGCGCGCGGATTGATTGGTGCAGCCGACTTTACGTCCGATGACCTTGGTGTTCCGGCGGCGCCCGATCTCGCCGAGCACAATATTCTGAACGTTGTAGGCATCGTCGATATCGGTGCTGCCGAACCAGTGTTCGGTCTGCGCGGGCATTTTTCCATCCAGCCGTGCGGCCAGAATGCACTCCCCCAATTTATCCATATCCATCATGTATTTGGTTTCCTCCCGTTTCTTGCGGACATCTAAGCAGTTGAGGGGGGAGTACTCCATGGATATATTCCCGTTGCTGCAGTGCAAAAAAATCTGTCGGGGGGTCTAATGTCACCTGTTGTTTCCCATGCTCCGGAGAAGATCGGACGCTATTTTCTGGAAGATCTGGAGATCGGCATGCGCGCCGAGTTCGAGCGCCAGGTGACCGAGCCGATGGGCGAGGAATTCGCGGAAATCACGGGGGATCGGAACCCTTTGCATTTCGACAAGGATTATGCGCGCGGCACCATTTTTAAGGACCGCATCGCGCACGGGATGATCTCGGCCGGGTTCTTTTCCACGCTGTTTGGCACTGTTATGCCGGGGCAAGGCAGCATTTACCTGAAGCAGAATCTGAAATTCACGGCCCCCGTTCGCTATGGCGATTTGGTGAAGGCCGTCATCGAGGTGGTGAAGATCGAGCCCGAGAAAAGCCGGGTTCTGTTCGCCACGCGTTGCTCGGTGGATGAGCAGTTGGTGATCGACGGGGATGCGCTGATCATGGTACCCAGCCGTCCTCTCTAGGATGGCGGGATCATGCGGATCATACGTAGCCTTGCGGACGTAACAACCGATGACCGGGGCGCAATAGCGGCGGTCGGCAATTTCGATGGTGTCCATCTCGGGCACAAGGCGGTCATCGGACAAGCCCAGCATGCGGCGCAACTCGCCGGTGCGCCTGCGGCCGTCCTGACCTTCGAGCCTCATCCCCGCATGCTGTTCCAGCCGGACGCCCCTGCCTTTCGACTGACGTCCGCCTCCGCGCGCGCGGAGGCTATAGCCGCGCTCGGCACCAATATTCTGTTCGAACTGGGCTTCGACACGGAATTCTCCCATGTTTCGGCAGAGGATTTCATCACCGCCATCCTGCATCGCGGCCTCGGGCTGCGACATGTGGTGATCGGTCACGACTTCTTTTTTGGCCACCGCCGCCGCGGCACGCCGGAGATGCTGCAGGAATATGGTATCCGGCTCGGTTTCGGGGTCAGCGTCATCGATCCGGTGACGGAGCAGGACGGCGCGGTCTATTCTTCCAGCCGGATCCGCCAGTGCCTCAAGGAAGGCGATCCGCGCGGAGCAGCGGCCCTGCTTGGCCGGCCGTGGGAAGTGACGGCGACAGTGATCCGGGGTGACCAGCGCGGTCGCACGATCGGGTTTCCGACGGCGAACCTGCAGCTGGAGGACATCATGCATCCGGCGCATGGCGTTTACGCCGTTCGGGCACGGGACGAGGAGAGCGATCTCTGGTGGTCTGGTGTGGCAAATTTCGGGCGACGGCCGACCGTGAATGACCGGGGGCCATTGCTGGAAGTGAACCTGTTTGACGTCTCACCCGATCTCTATGGGCGAAAACTCCGTGTGCAATTCATTGACTTTATCCGCCCGGAAATGAAATTTAGCGGCCTTGACGAGCTGAAGGCGCAGATCGCGCGCGACGCGGATGCCGCGCGCCAGACACTGTCCGAATAAAAGGCGCGGGCCGAAGAGTGCCCGCCAAGAGAGAAAACCGATGAGCGTGGACTATAAGACGACCGTCTTTCTGCCGAAGACCGACTTCCCGATGCGCGGCAATCTGCCGACCCGCGAGCCGGAAATTCTGGCGCACTGGGAAGAGATCGGCCTTCGGAAGAAACTGCGCGAGAGCCGCGCCGGCGCCGAGAAGTTCATCCTGCATGACGGCCCGCCCTACGCGAACGGCAACCTGCATATGGGCCACGCGCTCAATAAGGTGCTGAAGGACGTCATCAATCGCTCGCAGCAGATGCTCGGCAAGGACGCGAACTACGTGCCGGGCTGGGACTGTCACGGTCTGCCGATCGAGTGGAAGATCGAGGAACAGTATCGCGAGAAGGGTCTCGACAAGGACACTGTGCCGGTCATCGAGTTCCGCAAGGAGTGCCGTGAGTTCGCCCAGAAATGGGTCGATATCCAGACCGAGGAATTCAAGCGGCTCGGCGTCTCCGGAGACTGGGAGAAGCCGTACCTGACGATGACCTTCCCGGCGGAAGCGCAGATCGCCCGCGAGATCGGCAAGTTCATCATGAATGGCGGCCTCTACAAGGGCGCCAAGCCGGTCATGTGGTCGGTGGTTGAGAAGACAGCGCTGGCCGATGCCGAGGTCGAGTATCACGATCATAAATCGACCACGATCCATGTCCGCTTCCCGGTGGTCGAGGCAAAGCACCCGGCCCTCGAAGGGGCAGCGGTCGTCATCTGGACCACCACCCCCTGGACCATGGCCGGCAACCGTGCCGTCGCTGCGGGCGAGGAATTTACCTATGTCGTGATCGAGGTGACCGAGGTCGCCGAGAACAGCCTCGCCAAAGTCGGCGAGAAACTCGTGGTCGGCCTGGATCTGCTCGACTCGGTGAAGAAGGCTGGCAAGATCGAGGCAGTGAAAGAATTGGCGCGCGTCACCGGAGCGGAAATCGCAGGCTCCATCCTGGCGCACCCGTTGCGCGGCCAGGGCTACGATTACGACGTGCCGCTGCTGCTTGCCGATTTCGTGACCACCGAGGCCGGTACGGGCTTCGTGCATGTCGCTCCCGGTCACGGCGCGGATGATTTCGTGCTCGGTCAGGCGAACGGCCTGGAAATTCCGCAGACGGTTGCCGATGATGGCTATTTCTACGGTCACGTTCCGGTCTTCGCCGGCATGCATGTGCTGGAAGACAACCTGAAGATCTCTGCCATCCTGCGCGATGCGGGCGGTCTTCTGGCGCGGGGCAGCATCACCCACTCCTATCCGCATTCCTGGCGCTCTAAAGCGCCGCTGATCTTCCGCAACACGCCGCAATGGTTCATCTCCATGGAGTCGAACGATCTGCGAGACACGGCGCTGAAGGCGATTGACGAGACCCGTTTCGTGCCGAAGGCGGGGCAGACCCGTCTGCGCTCCATGATCGAGCAGCGGCCGGACTGGTGCATCAGCCGTCAACGGACCTGGGGCGTGCCGATCCCGGTTTTCGTCGAGAAGAAGACCGGTGAGATGCTGCGCGACCAGGCTGTGATCGACCGCATCGGGGCTGTTTTCGAAGAAGAAGGCTCTGACGCCTGGTTCACCAGCGAGCCGTCGCGTTTCCTTGGCAACGATTACAACGCGGACGATTACGAGCAGAACAAGGATATCGTCGAGGTCTGGTTCGAGAGCGGCTCGACCCACTCCTTCGTGCTGGAGCAGCGCCCGGACCTGCAATGGCCGGCGGATCTCTATCTCGAAGGCTCCGACCAGCATCGCGGCTGGTTCCATTCCTCGCTGCTGGAAAGCTGCGGGACGCGTGGCCGGGCACCGTACAACGCGGTTCTGACCCACGGCTTCGTGCTGGACGAGAACGGGCGCAAGATGTCCAAGTCTCTCGGCAACATCACTGCCCCGCAGGACGTTATCGGCCAGAGCGGTGCGGATATTCTGCGCCTCTGGGTGGTGAATTCGGACTATTCCGAGGATCTGCGCGTCGGCAAGGAAATCCTGAAGCACCAGGCGGACCAGTATCGCCGGCTGCGGAACACGCTGCGCTATCTGCTCGGCAATCTCGACGGTTTCACCGAGGCCGAACGGCTGCCGGTCGCCGAGATGCCGGAGCTGGAGCGCTGGGTATTGCACCGGCTCTGGGAGCTGGATGCCATGATCCGCGAGAAGATCGAGGCATTCGACTTCCACGCGCTGTTCACCCAGCTGCATAATTTCTGCGCCATCGACCTTTCGGCTTTCTACTTCGATATCCGCAAGGACAGCTTCTATTGCGACCAGCCGGACTCGATCCGCCGCCGGGCCGCGCGCACCGTGCTGGACGAGATCTTCAACCGGCTGACCGCCTGGCTCGCTCCGGTACTCTGCTTCACGGCGGAAGAGGCCTGGACGACGCGTGGGTTGGGGGCGGAGGAATCCGTGCATCTGCGGACCTTCCCGGAAACCCCGGAAAGCTGGCGCGACGATGCGGTTGCGGCACGCTGGGCCGAAATCCGGAACGTCCGTCGCGTCGTTACTGGTGCTCTGGAGCTGGAACGCAACGCCAAGCGTATCGGCTCCTCGCTGCAGGCCGCGCCGCAGGTCTATGTCAGCGCCGCCGCATTGAAGGCGTTCGAGGGACTGGACCCGGCCGAGATTTTCATCACGTCGGATGCCGAGCTGATTGCCGGTGAGGGCCCGGAAGAGGCTTTCCGTCTCGAAGACGTTGAGGGTATCGCGGCGGTTCCGGCTCTTGCTGATGGCGGCAAGTGCGAGCGCTGCTGGAAAGTCCTGCCCGAGGTTGTCGAGCCGCCGGTCTGCAAGCGCTGTGCTGATGCGGTGGGCTCTCTCGAAACCGCGGCTGAATAGTCAGGTGATTTTTAGTCCGAAACGTAACCTCACGGTTGGCGGCTTGTTGGCCCTTGTCGTCGTGCTCGCCGATCAGGTGACCAAGGAGTGGGCGCTGGCGACCCTGTTCCATGACGGAGCCGTGGTCGAGGTGACGCCATTCTTCAATCTGGTCGCGGTCTGGAACCGAGGGGTCAGCTTCGGCCTCTTGGCGAGCGACGATCCGATGACGCCTTACTATCTGTCCGGTTTCGCGATCGCCGTTGTGATCGGGCTTCTGGTCTGGTTGGCGCGGGCACCCAGTCAGTTGCTGCGGATCTCGCTCGGCCTGATCATCGGCGGGGCGATCGGGAATGTGATCGACCGGTTGCGTTATAATGCGGTCGTCGATTTCATCGACTGGCATGCGTTCGGCTATCACTGGCCGGCTTTTAATCTTGCCGATAGCGCGATATCTGTTGGCGTAGTATTTCTGTTGTTTGACAGCTTTCTTGGTGACTCGCAGGGCTCCGATCCCCAGATATCAAAGGGGAATGGAGAATGAGCGGGACAGCCATCGACCGGAGTAGCATGGAATGATCAGGGTCAGTCGGACATTTGGCCTCGCCCTCTGCGCCGTGGTGATCGGCCTGCAGGGATGCAGCGATATTCAGAAAGCGATCGGCAATACGAAACAGGCACCGGACGAGTTCGCGGTGGTTGCGCGGCCGCCGCTCAGCGTGCCGCCGAACTTTGCCCTGCGCCCGCCGACCCCGGGAGAGCCACGGCCGCAGGAACGCGACGTGACGAAGGGGGCCGAACGGCTCGTGCTGGGAAGCGGCACCCAGAGCACGGTTTCCGGAACTGCCGGGAAGGTCCCGTCTTCCGCGGCGAGCACGGCTGTTTCCAGGCAAACGCCGGGCGAGTCCAAGATGCGGCAGTTGCTGAATACCGCGAGTGCCGAGCCGGGCATCCGTCAGACGGTCAATCAGGAAACCGGTACTTTCGTCTATGAAGAAGAATACCTGATCGACAACCTGCTCTTCTGGCGCGAAAAGACGCCGCGCGGCGTTGTTGTCGACGCGCAGGCCGAGCAGAAGCGCTTGCAGGAAAATGCGGCGCTTGGCAACGCACCGACAGCAGGCAATACGCCGACTATCCAGCGCAAGCGTAAGGGGCTGTTCTAGGCGGAACGGCGGACGGGTCGAATTGGGATAAAAAGGCGCGGTGCAGTGAACCGCGCCTTTTCTGTTTTGTTTCCACGTTTGACCGTGATCCGGCGTGGCCGCCTTGTTCCTGCCGTAAATTTTTCCATATCTCGTATTGCCGGATACCCGGGACAGACCGTTACCGGAGGCAGGAGGCTAACAGTGAGATCAAGGATGATCCCGGAACGCATGATGCTGGCACTGGCGGTGCTATGCGTCGTCATGACCGGCGGGACGGTTGACGCGAAAGTCTACGAGCCCGAGAGCGTCACGCTGGCGAACGGAATGCAGGTGGTCGCCATCACCGATCGTCGGGTGCCCGTGGTGACCCATATGGTCTGGTACAAGGTCGGCGGCGCTGACGAGGCGCCGGGCGAGACCGGGCTGGCGCACTTCCTTGAGCATCTTCTCTTCAAGGGTACCGAGAAGGTGCCGTCCGGCCAGTTTTCCCGCACCGTTTCCCGCAATGGCGGGGACGGTAACGCCTTTACCGGATACGACTACACGGCCTATTTCCAGACCATCGCTTCGGACAAGTTGCCGCTGGTGATGGAAATGGAGGCCGACCGCATGGTGAACCTGACGCTCGACCCGGACGAGGTCGCGTCGGAACGCGAGGTGGTGCTGGAAGAGCGTCGTTCCCGGATCGATAACAATCCCGGCTCGTTGTTGAGCGAGCGGACCAACGCGGCGCTGTACCTCAATTATCCCTATCGCCGTCCGCTGATCGGCTGGGCGCATGAGATCAAGGCGCTGACCCGGGAAAATGCGCTGGCTTTCTATCGCAAATGGTATGCGCCGAATAACGCCGTGCTGGTGGTGGCCGGTGACATCACCATGGATGAGCTGAAGCCGCTGGCGGAGAAATATTACGGGGTCATCCCGGCACGTGCCGTACCGGACCGCAAGCGGCCGCTGGAGCCTGAACAGATCAGCGCCCGCCGGATCGAGTTTTCGCATCCGCAGGTAGGCCAGGTCAGCTGGAGCCGTCGCTATCAGGCACCGAGCCGGTTTTACGGTGAGAGCGATCAGGTCATGCCGCTCGACGTGTTGGCGGAGGTGATCGGCGGTGGCGCCACCAGCCGGCTCTACAGGTCACTGGTGATCGACCGGAAGATCGCGCTCTCGGCCGGCACATCCTACAGCGGCAGCAGCATAGGCCCCGGTACGTTCTCCTTCTATGCCGTGCCGACGGAAGGTACGAGTGTCGAGGCGCTTGAAGCAGCCTTCGAGGCGGAACTCGCGGCCATCCTGCGCGACGGTGTCGACGCACGTGAAGTCGCGCGCGCGGTCAAGTCGATGAAGGCCAGCGCAGTCTATGCCCGGGACAGCGTGACGGCCCCGGCCCATGCGGTCGGTCAGGCGCTCGCCATCGGACGGACTATCGAAGAGATCGAGAGCTGGCCGGACCAGGTCGGTGCTGTAACACAGGAGCAGGTCATGCAGGCTGCGCGGGCCATTTTGAATACGCCAGCGCATGTCACCAGCATTCTGCGCCCGAAACCGGCAAGCTGAGGAGAGAATGATGCGAAGCGTTATCGCGCGGGCTTCTGTCCCGTTTCTGATTTTCGCCGCCCTTCTGCTGGTACGGCCGGGCATTGCGGAGGCCATAGAGATCCAGCGTATCGTCAGCCCCGGCGGTATCGAGGCCTGGCTGGTCGAGGATCACAAGAACCCGATCATTACTCTCTCCGCCAGTTTCGAGGGCGGGGCGGCGGCCGATCCGGACGGCAAGGAAGGCTTGGCCGTCTTGACCGCGAGCCTGCTGGATGAAGGGGCCGGTCCCTACGACAGCGATGCCTTCCGCCGCAAGTTGGAAGACATGGTCATCGGTCTCGGTTTCAGTGCCCGCAATGACAGTTTCGGCGCCAGTCTGCAGACCCTGACGGAGAATTCGGACGAGGCCTTCGATCTGCTCCGTCTGGCCATGACCGAGCCACGGTTCGATACTGAGCCGGTGGAACGCATCCGCGCGCAGATTGTCGCCGGGCTGAAGCGTAGCGAGAACCGGCCGCAGGCCATCGCCAGCCGGATCTGGTGGCGGGCGGCCTTCCCGCACCATCCATACGGCCGTCCGTCCGGCGGCACGGTGGAAAGTGTCGGACACGTCACGACGGCGGATATGAAAGCCTTTGCTGGCAGGGTGCTGACACGGGGCAGTTTGAAGATCGGCGTCGTCGGCGATATTGCGCCCGAAAGATTGGGGACGTTGCTGGACAAAACCTTCGGCACGCTGCCTGAAAGTGGCCCCTCGACACCACCCGTGCCGGCGAAACCTGCGGCCATTGGTGAGACCTTCGTGGTCCAGAATCCGGTACCGCAATCGGTCGTCGTGTTTGGTCACCGGGGCATTCCCCGGAACGATCCGGACCGGTTTGCGGCCTCCATCCTGATGGAGATCATGGCTGGCGGATTCGGCTCGCGCCTGACCGAGGAGATTCGCGAGAAACGCGGCCTGACCTATGGCATCTATGCCTACACGCTGCCGCTTGAGGATGCGCAGATGATCATGGGCGGGGTCTCGACCAGGAACGACAAGGTTGCCGAGACGGTGGGCCTGGTCCGCGAGATTTGGGCGGAGATGGCATTGAACGGTCCGACCGAGGAAGAGGTGCGGGATGCCAAGACCTACATCAACGGCTCCTTCCCGATGCGTCTGACCAGTTCCCGACCGATCGCCGGATTGCTGGTTTCGCTACAGCGGGATGGACGGGCCATCGATTATCTCGACGGCCGGGAAGACCGGATCAATGCGGTCACCATGGCGGATCTGAAGCGGGTTGCGAAGCGGCTGTTCCTGGCGGACGAGCTGACATTCTCAGTGGTTGGACAACCGCAAGGCCTGACCGCCACTGCGCCTGCGCCCGAACCGCGTTCCTGATGTCGGAATGCCGGTGGATCTGCCAGCGGAATAAGTGTTGCGATTATATGCTTGTTAGCGTCGTTCCGGTGGTGGTTCCGGCCCGGGGCATCTGCTAGATTCCTGCGTCATGAAGACGTGTCCCCTGGTGGCCGGCCCGCTCCGGCATGATTTTTCCGCGATATTCGAGGATCGGATCGGCGAGGCTGGTCTCTCTGTTGCCGCTCTTGAGGCGCTGATTCCGGCTGCTGGCCGGTCGCTTGAAGGGCTGCGGGAGAAGAAGGCGAGCGGCGCGCTGCCACTGCTCTCTCTTCCCTGGCGGCAGGACGATCTGGAAGAGGGTGCGGTCCTCGCCGCTGAGTTGCGCGGCTGGGCCCAGCATGTGCTGGTGCTTGGCATCGGCGGCTCCAGCCTCGGCGGAGCGACGATCTGCCGTCTGGCGGAGAAGGGAGGGACCTTCTCTCCGGATACGCCGAAGCTGCATTTTCTCGATAATATCGACCCGGCCACCTTCACCTCGATCTTCAAACGCATCGCGCTGGAGGAGACGGCTGTTATCGCCATCTCCAAATCCGGCGGAACGGCGGAGACGTTGTGCCAGACCCTGATCTGTCATGATGCGTTCGTCGCGGCCGGACTCGATCCGGCGAAACATTTCATCACGGTCACCGAGCCCGGTTCGCGCCCGCTACGCCAGTTTGCGGAGACAACAGGGTGCCGCTGCCTTGAGCATGACCCCGATATCGGTGGGCGCTATTCCGGCCTGACCCTGAACGGGTTGCTGCCGGCCATGATCGTCGGGCTCGATGCGGAGGCAATCCGGCGCGGTGCGGCGGCTGTGACCGATGCTGCTCTTGCTCCGGCGGACCCACTGGAAAGCGCTCCGGCCCTCGGTGCGATGGTCAATATCGGCCTCGGTCGGGAGCGCGGCGTTACCCAGACCGTTCTGATGCCCTACAGCGACCGGCTGGACCGGATGGGTGACTGGTTCACGCAGCTCTGGGCAGAGAGCCTTGGCAAGCACGGCAACGGCACGACGCCGATCGGTGCACTTGGCGCGGTCGATCAGCACAGCAGCCTGCAGCTCTTCCTCGACGGTCCGCGCGACAAGCTGGTGACGCTGGTGCAGAGCGCAGTTGCGGGCACAGGTGCCACAGTCGGTGCGAACGCGACGGCACTGATGGGCGACGGGCTGTCCTATCTGGCCGGGCGTACCATGGGCGACCTGTTCGATGCGGAACAGAGGGCGACAGCGGCGACCCTGATCGAAAACAAGCGGCCGACCCGGATCATTCAAACCGATGCCGTCGACGAGGAGACTGTCGGCGCCTTGATGATGCATCTCTTCCTGGAGACCATGGTGGCGGCCGATCTGATCGGCGTCGATGCATTCGACCAGCCAGCCGTCGAGGACGGCAAGGTTCTGGCGCGGCGCTATCTGGCGGAGATGGCCGGTTGAGCGGAAACGCCTCCAGAATTGAGGAAACCGTCGGTCGTATCCGGCGGCTGCCGGACGGGCTGGTCAACCGGATCGCCGCGGGCGAGGTGGTCGAACGCCCCGCCAGTGCCGCCAAGGAGCTGATCGAGAACGCGCTGGATGCCGGGGCAACGCGCGTCGATGTGGTCATGCGCGACGGTGGCCGGACGGCGATCACGGTGACCGATAATGGCATGGGAATGAGCCGGGAGGAGCTGGAAGTCGCGGTCGAGCGGCACGCAACCTCCAAGTTGAAGGGCGAGGATCTCACTCATATCACCAGCCTCGGTTTCAGGGGCGAGGCGCTGCCGTCCATCGGTGCTGTCAGCCGTATGACCATCACCACCCGGGCGGCCTCCGCGGGTCCGGAGGAGAGCGCCTGGAGCCTCTCTGTCGAAGGTGGCAGGGTGTCCCCGCCGGAGCCTGCCGCGCTCGGCCAAGGCACGCGCATCGAGGTCCGGGACCTGTTCTATGCTACGCCCGCCCGCCTCAAGTTTCTGAAAGCGCCGCGCACGGAATACAGCCACGCCGTCGATGTCATCGAACGGCTTGCCATGGCGCATCCCCATGTCGCCTTCTCGCTCGGCGACGGCAGCCGGACGACGATCCGGCTTAACGAAGCGGAAGGCGATCTGTTCCAGGCCCGGTTGGTTCGGCTCGGCGCCGTCATGGGGCGGGATTTCGAGGATAACGCCCTGCCCATCGAGGCGGAGCGTGAGGGCATCCGGTTGTCCGGCTATGCGGGCCTGCCGACCATCAACAAGCGCACCACCAGCCACCAGTTCCTGTTCGTGAACGGCCGGCCGGTGCGGGACAAGCTGCTCTATGGCGCGGTGCGTGGCGCCTATATGGATTTCATCTCGCACGACCGGCATCCGCTGCTAGCCCTGTTCCTTGATGTGCCGCCGGAAGTGGTCGACGTGAACGTGCATCCGGCCAAGACCGAAGTCCGGTTCCGGGAGCCGGGACTGGTGCGCGGGCTGATCGTCGGCGCGCTGAAACATGCGCTTGTCGCGGCGGGTCATCGAGCATCGACCACGGTCGCCAATGCCACGCTCGGCGCGCTCGGCCGGTCCGTTGAAAACCAGATGCCCCAGACAAGTTATGCCTGGCAGCCGCAGAACCGGTCGGGTGGGTACGGGACCACTGTATCGCGCGGCATGGCTGAAGCGGGGATGGCGTATCAGGCGCCGATTGGCCAGCCGCCCGCAGACCAGGGGGGCGGGGGAATGTGGCAGGGCGAGGCACCGCAAGCCCGCGCCGAGGCTCCCACGCCGGAAAGCGCGGCGCTTGAGGCTCATCCGCTCGGTGCGGCCCGTGCCCAGTTGCACGAGAATTACATCGTGGCCCAGACCAGCGAGGGCATGGTGATTGTCGACCAGCATGCGGCCCATGAGCGGCTGGTCTATGAGCGGATGAAAAAGGCGCTGGAGGCGGATGGTATCAAGCGACAGATGCTGCTGATCCCCGAAGTGGTGGATCTGGACGAAGCCTCGGTCGAGCGACTGGCCGCGCGGGCGGAGGAGTTTGCCGAACTGGGCCTTGTGCTGGAGCCGTTTGGCGGCGGTGCGGTTGTGGTTCGCGAAGTGCCGGCGCTGATGGGTGAGGCGGATGTGGCCGGGCTGGTCCGCGATTTGGCCGAAGAGTTGACCGAGTTCGGCGAGGCCATGGCCCTGAAGGACAAGCTGGCGCATATCTGCGGCACCATCGCCTGCCATGGCTCGGTCCGTTCCGGACGCCGGCTGACCGTCGAGGAAATGAATGCGCTGCTGCGCGAGATGGAAGTCACCCCTCATTCCGGCCAGTGCAACCACGGCCGCCCGACCTATGTGGCACTCGGCCTCAACGATATCGAGAAGCTGTTCGGCCGGCGCTGAGGGAGCCTCCGTGATCCGCATCAGGGAATACCGCAAAGCGGACCTTCCGGCGCTCTACAAGATTTCGGTGATGACGGGAGACGTCGGGGGAGATGCGCGGCATCTCTATCGGGACCCTGATCTTATGGGACATATCTATGTCGGGCCCTACGCGGCGCTGGCGCCTGACCTCTGTTTTGTCGCGGAAGACGATCTCGGTCCTGCCGGTTATGTTGTCGGGACCGCCGACACCCGTTCGTTCGAAGCGCAGCTTGAGTGCGAATGGTGGCCGGCCTTGCGTGCTCGCTACCCCGATCCGGGAGCAGTATTGCCGCCGGACTGTGATGCGGACACGAAGCGGGCGCACCGGATGCACCATACGGCGGTGATCCCCGATGCTGTTTTCGCGGAGTGCCCGGGCCACCTTCATATGAACCTGTTGCCACGCCTGCAACGTCAGGGCATCGGAACCAGGCTGCTTGAGCGCTGGTTCGCGGCTGCACGCGAGGCTGGAGCCGTCCGGGTTCATGTTGGCGTCAATCCCGGCAATGCGGGTGGCCTGGCCTTTTGGAAGCGGGCCGGCTTTCGGCAGATCCCGCTTTCGCAGAATGAAGAGACCGCGCGGGCCGTCTGGCTTGGCCGGGTGGTTCCGTCCGCCGGAGATTGCCGGCAGGCGTAAAAACAATTCCATTCATAAATTCACGCAAAAAGTTATATAAAAATAAATCTGCACGCTCATTGCGGGAGGAAACGTCATGTCTGACGATCAGATTCTTCGCCTTGAAATTGTTGTGTTCCCGGATGCGGGACGCCCGTCCATGTTCGCCGACGGTGTCTATCCAAGTGTCGCGACCGTGAATGATTTTGCCGCCAATCCATCGCGGCAGATCGAATGCGCCCGAAAGCTTGGAGTGCGCGATTTTACCATCGACAAGATCGGCCGGTTCAGCATCTCAGCCTCTATCGAGGCGGAGAAATTCAAAGAATTCTTCGAAACCGAATTGGTCGAGGAGGAGCGAGCGGATGACGTGCGCTCTCTTGCCCCGCCGCCCGGCGCTGCGTTCCGAGTTCCGGAAATCGACGGGCTGGAGACGATTATCGAGCGGGCTTATGTGCAGCGGCCGCCACATTATTTCGCGGGCGAGCGAATTTTGCCGCCGGAGAGCGTCCCGCCATTCGGGGATGACAAGTTTCGGCTACGCGTTCCAGATGATGTCGCCCTGCTGATGCAGGCCAGGACTGTGCATCAAAGGGGGATCTTCGGGCGTGGCGTGACTGTGGCCATGCCGGATAACGGCTTTTTCAAACATCCCTATTTCGACGCGCACGGCTACAATTATCTCGCCATCGCGGCTCCGGATGCAATCGACTACGAGACGGATCTATCGGGGCACGGAACGGGGATCTCGGCCAACTTGCTCGCGGTTGCTCCGGGTGTGAATTTCATTGGTATCAAACAGGTGAACAAGACGCTGGGTTTCAAGACCGCCGTCGAGATGGGGCCCGATGTGATTTCCTGCAGTTGGGCAGCCGAACTGGAGGAGAATAGTCCGACACTGCCCAACAATCTGAAGCCGTTCCATCTCACGGTCCTGGATGCGATTGCACGGGGGATCGTGGTCTGCGTCGCGGCCGGTAATGGGGGAGTGAAAGGCTTTCCCGGCAGCATACCCGAGGTGATCAGTGTCGGCGGGGTGTATGTAGACCGGGATCTGAACTATCGGGCCTCGGATCACACCAGCGGGTTTGATTCCACTTGGTTCCCCGGTCGGCAGACCCCGGATCTCTGCGGACTCTGCGGCAGCAAGGCGGAAGAGGACTACATCACCCTGCCGGTGCCCCAGGCCGCTCATGGCGGCAGCGCGGCACGGGACGGCTGGTTCGCCTTCAGCGGTTCCTCCTCCGCGACGCCGATGGTGGCCGGAATCTGCGCTCTGCTGAAGGAAGTCAAACCAGGCCTCTCGCCGCAGGAGATCAAGAACCTGCTTAAATACACGGCCAGGGATATCACTTCGGGCATGAATGCCAATGGCCGCAAAGCGCGACCGGGTCCGGACGGGGCGGTCGGCTATGGGCTCGCTGATGCCGCGCGGGCTGTAGATGCGGTGACCTGAGGCGGCGGATCAGGCCAGCATCAGCTCCAGTGGCGCGTTGTTCTGAACAAGATCGGAGAGGGTGCAGCGGTCGAGTTCCGCAAGGAAAGCCGCGGCGGCGCCGTTCAGCACGCCCTTCAGCCGGCAGGCGGGGGTGATGAGGCATTCACCCCGCTCCGCCTGAAAGCATTCGACCAATGCGAAATCGTTCTCCATGCAGCGGACAATTGCACCGACAGTGATCCGCTCCGATGGTCTCGCCAGCTTCAGGCCGCCGGAGCGTCCGCGGACGGAAATGACGAACCCTTCACGGGCGAGGGTGCTGGCCAGTTTCATCAGGTGATTTTTGGAGATGGAGAAACGGTCCGCGACCTCCTGGATGGTCACCAGCCGGGAGGAGTTCACCGCCAGATGCATCAGCAGGCGCAGGGCATAGTCAGTCTGGGTATTGAGCCGCATGTCGATGCTACTCCGTGTGGATCGGCGCGGTCACGGCTTCGGGCTCCGGGCACGTTGCAGCTCCGGCACACCGAAGATCGCCAGCTTCAGGCTCTCGGCGATGCGCCGGGCGCGTTCCATGAAATAGGGCACCACGCCGGGTGTCGGCGCCGTCTCCTCCAGTGTCTTTTCGAACAGCGTGAGCCAGTGATCGAAATGCCCGGCCTCGATTTCCGTTATGGCGTAATGCACGGGAACCGGTTTGCCGGAATATTGCCCGGTATAAAGCGCGACCGATCCCCAGAAGGCTTTCATCCGGGCGAGATGCGGGTCCCAGCCATCGCCGATCCGCCTCTCGAAGATCGGACCGAGCACCTCATCCGCGCGGATATGGCCGTAGAAGCTGTCGACGAGTGTCGAGATATAGGCCTCGGTAATGCCGATCGCCTCCGCGTCGGCGCGAAGATCTTCCCGTGAGGCCGGTCTGCTGCGGATCGGAATGGAGGTCATGGTCCGAACTCTGATGCTAAAAGATGTATTTAATATGCATCTTAAATGGCAAAGCGCAAGACGTCATGTCTGATACGACCCCCTCAGCTCAGGCGGAATGGAGTGGCTGGTGAGTCAGTCGGCGTTGGCCTCGATAATTTCCATATCGTCGTCGGAGAAGCCGTAATGGTGCCCGATCTCGTGGATCAGCACATGCCGGACGATGTCACTCAGGTCTTCGCCGGTCTCGCACCAATAGTCGAGGATCGGCCGGCGGTAGAGGAAGATCCGGTTGAGGTCGGACGGACTGGCAAGTGTCCCGGCCTCTCCGAACGGAATGCCGGCATAGAGGCCGAGGATCTCGAACGGGCTTTCGGCGCCAAGTTCGTCCAGCACGTCCTTTTCGGCAAAGTCGGTAACAAGGAACATGACGTCCCCGGTCTGCGCACGGAACGCGTCCGGGATCGTCTGAAACGCTTTGCGGGCGAGGGCCTCGATATCGTCGAGGCTGGGCGGCTCGATGGGCTGGCTCATGGTATCGCTATAACCGGCGGCCGGATTTTTCGCTAGTCTGGGTGCTGAAAACAAGTGAGGAGGCGGCAATGGCGAAAAAGCTCACAGGCCCGGAACGGGAACAGGCATTGGCCGGTCTTGCGGACTGGCGCCTGCTTGACGACCGCGATGCCATCCAGCGGAAATACCGGTTTCCGGACTTCAAAGCCGCATTCGGCTTCATGAGCGCGGTAGCGGAGATCGCCGAGGAGATGGATCACCATCCCGAATGGTTCAACGTCTATAACCGGCTGGACGTCACTCTCACCACCCACGATGCGGGCGGCCTGACCCGTCTCGATATCGATCTCGCGACGCGTATGGATGCGGCGGCGACGGAATTCGGCGGCTGAAGGGGGTATTGAGCCATCACTCAAGACGATATCTCTAGGATGTTTTGTCAGACCGCTCCGGTCCGGCGATTTCAACACCTGTTTCGGCCAGCAAGGCATCAGACCATTGCTTTTCCGTCCTCTCCTTTCGGATCAGCAGCGCCCGGCGTCCGGTCGAACAGGCGAGCATTGCCAGCACCGGATCGTCTGTCACCACAGATCCCGCCGTGGCAATTTGTTCGATCCGGTCGAGCCCGTCCCACCGCCGGATGAGCTTTTTCATGACGGTCGTCCTGTTTCCAAGAACTGTTCGCAAGATAGACAAGGCACCTTTAGGATCGGGAGACTGAAAGCTGCGGTGATGACCGCCCAGAAATGTTTGCAGAACAGCGGCCTGTTTAGCATCTACGACCGTTCCATTTTCGAATTCGATATGGCAGCGGTTGGTCTCAGAGGTTGAGAACGCCTTGAAAAGGTCTATTGACCTGGTTGAGCCTGGCATGGCCGAAAGAGATGCTAGTATTTCCGGGATCTGCTCGACCAGGATCGTTATGTCCGATCGTTTGCCGTCGCCGCCGGAATTTACCGGGATGCCTTCGATGCATTGTTCCGTAAGACGAGACAAATCGGCAGCGACACTGATCTGCCAGCCGCGGGCAAGATTGTTCAGACGAGAGTGCAGCTCGGCAAGAGCAGGCAGTAGGGCCAGAAACAGAAGTCTGTCCGGTCCGGATACGATGCTGAGATATTTCCCGGAGAGCTCCTGCCCTGGTGCCCAGATTGTCGAAGCATCACTGAAACCGCGCTTGCGGATGTTCGCGAGCGCAGTGAAACCTGCCACAGAGTCTTGGTTTCTGAATGCCGAGATGGCCAGCCGCTCCAGAAAATCGGCAGATACTTCCGACGTGACCGCGAATCGTGCGAGTGTAGCGTGAGCTACGTCATGTCGGCCCTGTTCACTCAGGATGGAGCCGAAGTTTAGGATGACTTCCTCTGTGGCGCCGAACCGGTTGATTCCATCCTGATAGGCACGCAGGGCACCATCCAGGTCGCCACTCCGTTTCAGCGAAATACCGAGATTGAACACCGCAGCCATGTTTCCTGGATCTGCCTGTGCGCTCTTGCGGAGGTATTCTATAGCCTTTTCCAGCTCGCCCATCTGCAGATAGGCTTGGCCGAGTTGACAGACCAAAGTGGGGTTATCCGGGTAGTGCGCCAGGGAAGTTTCCAGATACCCGATCGAGTCGGCGGCCCTGTCGTTTTTGCAAAGCGCAATCGAGAGATTAACTGCGACGCCGAGGTGCGATGGGCGTAGCTCAATGGCGGTTTTATATGCTTTTACGGCCTCTTCCAGACGGCCGCTTTCAAGCAGGATGTTGCCAAGGTTGTAGAGTCCGCTGACCGTGTTTGGATGCAATTTCACCAGATGGCGCAGTGTATTGAGAGCGTCTTCTGTGGCGCCTGTCTGTTTGGCGATGACAGCGGCGGCAAGGAGTATTCTGGGGTCACGCGGCAGTTTACGTCGGGCTGATTTTATCAGGGTGTTGGCAAGAGGCAGGTCGCCGCATTTTACCGCCAGTTCGGAAGCTTGGTATTCGAGCAACCCGACTGGCGTTCCGGAATATTTGGCCATCTCGGGAATACTGTCACGAATGGCTTGCGCATCCCAATCCGCTTTTGGCCGCCACGCGCAGCTTCTGCGCGGTGGAAAAGCAAGGGTCGGTTTGGAATGGTGATCAGATAGGTTTGGGCTGAGGAATGGGTCTTCGTCGATCACATCCCCCCATCTTGCCCGCATGATGTCGACATCGCGTCGCCACTGACGTTCGATCCGCTTCCTCTTGTCATTACCCCGGGTCGCTGATTCCAGATGCCAGAGACGAGCATGCGGTGTGAAAAGGACACGGTAGCCTTTCTGGCGCAGCCGTAGGCAGAAATCCACGTCGTTATAGCTCACCGGCAGATGTGTCGGGTCCATTCCTTGTAGCTCGTCATAAACTTCGGTTCGAACAACCAGACACGCTGCGGTCACAGCAGAATACTGCCGGGTACTGAGGCAAAATCCTTCCCTATTGAGATCGGTATCCCGGTAGGCGCGCATGAAATGGGCGCCGGGCCCGCCACCCATACCGACGACAACGCCAGCGTGCTGCACGGTGCCGTTCTCGTGGAACAAGAGAGCCCCGGTGGCGCCGATTTCCGGACGCAGGGCTTGAGAGACCAACTCGGTGAGCCAGTCGGATTGCATTGGCTCAATATCGTCGTTGAGCAAACATAGGATATCGCCTGTCGCGTGCTCGCGCCCGATATTGTTGAGCTGCGGATAATTGAACGGTGCATCGTGCCGGACGACGCGGCCATATCCACTGTCAGCGAATTTGGAAAGGGTTTTCAGCGTCTCCGGTTGCTGGCTGCCATTGTCGACGATGATGACCTCAACGTCAGGATAGGCAGTTTGTTTTCGCAATCCATTCAGGCACCTGGCCAGATGTTTGCCACCGTCTCGAGTGGGGATGATGATGGAGACTTTCGGGGGCAGGCCGGGCAGTGGGTAGCGAACTCTCAGCGCTCCAGTGCCAAGCCCCTGTTCGATGGACACTGATGAAGGAAGCAGTGTTTCAGCCGCGCGGCGGTGGGTTTCTATGTTTGCGTTGCTATCCTGGCTCGCACGCCTGCTTGCAAGCACACAGGGTACATGGTGAGCGTGTCCATCTACGTCGGCGGCGGTGATCTTGGCGGCAATTGAGAAGAGCGGTTCGGCCGCTTCCTCTGGGCTGAGTTTCGGAAGAGCGGCCAGATCCGCCCTTCGCACGAGGATCACTCCGCCGACGAGGTTTCGTGCAAGATGTTCATCTTGGTCCCAAGCGGAGCCCTTGAACCAGGGTTTGGTTCGGGCCTCGTCGGGGCCCAGTTCATCCTGATCACCGTAAAGCAGGGCAGCATCCGGAAATGCAGCGGCTTCCGCCAGAAGCCGCGTGAGGGCTTCCGTTTGCAATCGGAAGCGTTTGTCGTGGAACGCTATATAGTCCGATTTGCCTGCCTGGACGAATCCTGCAATCTCTTGGTCGAATGAAACGTCCCCGGCCTTCAGGGTCAGCGACCGATCCGGATAAACCATCTGTTGTTTGCCGACACTGACGTCGGTGGGTTCCTTATCCGTCTGATGGTTCTCAATGATCACCAGGTCGAACTGAGGCACGCGATCGAGCGTCGCAATGTGGGACCTGATCTTGTCCAGTTCGGTGTCGCTGTTTTCGTATAGATCCAGCCAGCTCTGATAGCCCAGATAGGCGGGAGATTTCGACTTGTGCTGGGTGTGGTGTTCATAATCCTGTTGCCAAGCGGACCGCAGACGGCCGACCTTGTCACCGAGGTGCTTCAAGGCATCTCTCTGCCGGAAAATATGCAGCAGGTTCATTGCCGAGATCCCCCTGTATGTGTCGTTACTGTCGGCGGCAAGGCGATACAAGTTCTCTTGCTGGCGGAGCATGGGGGCAGTGACCTCAAAAGCCTTGCTCAGCTTCTTGTTGAAGTATGATATCCGAGTTCTTGCGGGACCTGCATCCGTTTCGGTAAGGGCACGCAGGAGATCGTAGAACTCAAAGGCGAGCGCGTACGGACGGGAACCGCCCTTTGCCTTCGGGGGACGATGATGGCGCAGGTCCTGTTGTAAGCCGACGGCATCAAGCCGTTCAGCAGCCCCTAGAAATTCACGCAGTTTTTCAAGGGTTGGCGGATCGTGCTCCACGAGGGCGTCATAGTCGATGACGATCCGCTCCAGGCGGCGTGTTGCCCTTTCGGCCTCTTGCATATGGTTGATCCAACACCAAAGCGCTGTGTCGTGTGGCAGGTTGTCCCTGGACGCGAGAGATGCTGCAACGGCACCAGGATTGCGGACGATCAGAACAATCCGAGGCGAGCGGCCATTGGCTTTCTTCAAGCTATCGATCCAGAAATCCGCAAGGATCGACATGCGAGGGTCTTTCATCGCAAAGCGCGGGCTGCCGTTGAACTCTGATCGCAGCAAAGCGACGGCTTCCACGGCAAGCGCGTCCTGTTTTGCGGCGGGAATCTCTCCCACGTCTGCCGGTCGGCAGTCGGACCAGTGGCGGCCTCGGAGATCCTGCAGTCGTTCGCTGATCGCGACGAGTTTTTCGTTCTCCCAATATCCCGCTGAATTGTCCGCTGATGGCGGCATCAATGCCGATCCGAACTCATATCCTGCAGCTTTAAGGAGGCTGGCCGTGGCGGAGGTGCCACCTCGATGCATGCCAAAAATTGCGACACAATCGCTCTTCAGCGGGTCTCTCCGGAGAGTCGT
This sequence comes from Nisaea sp., assembly GCF_034670185.1. Lineage (NCBI taxonomy): Bacteria > Pseudomonadati > Pseudomonadota > Alphaproteobacteria > Rhodospirillales > Thalassobaculaceae > Nisaea > Nisaea sp. The sequence goes on along the minus strand of NZ_JAXMNY010000002.1, from coordinate 707,182 downwards.
TTGCTTTGGTGGAGCGTATCCGAAATAGGCGAGTCCTCGCGCTCCTTGGTCTTCGAATAACTTCAGGCGCTCCGGCGGAAGGTGTTTCCAACCTTCGAGAGACTCAGGTGGATGGATACGTGACGCAGCGCGCTGGATGTCCTGCGCTGTGCATATATCCGACAGATCGACGAAATCTGTGAGCTTTCGGACCGTCTCTACTGGATTTGCGCAGAGATCCTCGTATCGGATCTCAATGTATCTGTCTCCGAGCACGTAGCGACACCAGTTAGCCGCATCGACATTTACCTTCGACCAGAGCCGGATGGCGGCAATCTCAACATCATCGCCGAGCTTTTCGGCAAAGAGGCTTTCAAAATGATTGTTCACCTGTATCCGATTGGCCGAAATCGCAACGTCGCGCCCATCGCGCACGATTTGCACGAACTTCATGCCGGGAAAGAGGTCGAGCAGAATAGGCAGGATAAATATGTGCCGGGAATTCTTGATTCCCCATCTGGGGCTATTGCCCGATTTTGCCCGTAAATGGGCACTTGCGGCCTGCAAGAGGGCGACGCCCATGCGCTTGTAGAGGTTTGACGGTAGCCGGGAAGGCTGTGTCTGGATGGACCGTTGCTGAATCAGGACGTTGTTGAGGAAAGTATTCAGGGTCTTTTCAAAGGGCACGGAGGCGCCTGCGAGATTCTGCTCGGCGCCCATATAGACGCCGAGTTCTTCCAGTATTTCAACCAAAGCTCCTGTTCCCGATCCGTCTGACGCTCCGACAATAATTGGCGAGGTCAGACCGGCAGGAGATAGGAGAGACTGGGACAATTGCTGCTCGTGTCAGAAAGTCTGACGTTTAGGCGATGATGAAGTCCAGCTCGGAAAGGGAGCTTTTTGACACACCGATCAGAACCACGGATTGGCCAGCTCCAAGATCGATTGTCGCATTGCCAGATGCATCGTCGGCCGTGCGTGCCAAGGCGTCAGCGCCGGAGCCTATACCGCTGCCATTGATATTGGCATTGATTGAAACCGTATCCTCGCCGGGCTTGAAGCCTGTGATGACATCCACAGCCGGAGCGGTGTCCGCCGAGAATGTGAAGATATCGTTCCCGGCTCCTCCGAGCATGGTGTCGTTACCAGCGCCGCCATCCAAAGTATCGTCGCCGTTGCCGCCGATCAGGAAATCTTCTCCCTTGTTTCCGGCAATCAGATCGTTATCCAGATTCCCGTCAATTCGGTCATTTCCTTGGCCACCGAACAGGCTGTCGTTGCCTTGGCCGCCAAAGATCGAATCATTAGCCAGATTTCCATAGACAGCGTCGTTACCGGCATTTCCGTATGCGGCATCATTGCCCTGGCCGCCGAACTGCTGATCGTCTCCCTGGCCCCCGAACACAAAATCATCGTCTGCGTTACCATAGATGACGTCGTTGTCCTGGTTTCCGTAAATACGGTCAGCACCGTCGCCACCGGTAATTGTATCGCCGCCAGTGCCTCCTCGAATCGTATCGCGACCGAAGCCGCCACCGATACTGTCAAATCCGCTGCCGCCGTCAAGAACATCGTTTCCGGCGCCGCCGCTAACAAGGTCGTTCCCGGTCTCGCCGCTGATCACATCATCGCCGCTGCCGCCGCCCAATGTGTCATTTCCGATGCCACCACTGAGAATATCGTTTCCGACGCCGCCACTGACAATGTCATCTCCACTACCGCCACCCAGTGAATCATTGCCGACGCCGCCACTGACGATGTCGTTGCCGCTACCGCCATCGACAACATCATTTCCAGTGCCGCCATTGACCTGGTCGTTGCCATCGCCTCCGCTCACGGCATCGTCGTTGCCAGAGCCTATGATGCTGTCATCGCCGCCAGATCCGGCGATTGTTGTCTGTGCATGGAGGCTTACAACGTCGACTGAAAAATCAGTAAATCCAGCATCCGCAACTGGATTTGAAATCAGAAAATCTTCCATTAAATGCCCCAAATAATCTTAGATATAAATGTATTGCTGGCGGGATTGGTATCTCATCGGTTGCCGGTCATTATAATATGTAAATCATCACGATTTTTTTGGACACATCAAAGTATGTGTGTTTTGAAGTAAATCCCGGTTGACTGATATCAGGCTCACTCAGGCGTCTCCGGCGAGCCAGTCCTCGATCAGGCGGCGGGCGATGGAATCCTTGCTTGGCAGGCCCTTGCCCAAGGCGCGGAAGTTCATCAGCTCGTCGCGGCTGAACCACTGGGCGTCTTCCAACTCGTCATCGCGGCGGATGATTTCGGTGGTTTTCGCCTCGGCGTGGAATCCGAGCATGATCGAGGCCGGGAACGGCCAGGGCTGGGACGAGTGGTAGCGCACATCGCACACTTCCACGCCGGTCTCTTCAAGGACCTCGCGGGCAACGGCCTCTTCCAGTGTTTCGCCCGGCTCGACGAAACCGGCCAAGGTGGAATAGCGCCCTTCCGGCCAGACAGCCTGGCGTCCGAGCAGGGCCTTCTCGCCCGCTGAATCATGCACCAACATGATGACGGCAGGGTCGGTACGCGGGAATGCCGGCGTATTGCATGACTCGTTCGTACAGCTGCGCTGATGTCCGCCTTTCGCGATCCGGGTGGCTGATCCGCAGACGCCGCAGAAGCGGTGGCGCTGATGCCAGTGCATCAGTCCCCGTGCATAGGCGAGGACGGAGCCCTCGAACCGCTCCAGCACCGGGCCGACCTGCCGCAGGTCCATGAATTCACCGGCACCGCTCACGGCCGTCGCTGCTGCTTCCTCTTCCAGATGGGAGAGATCGACCGCGACATGCGCCTCCCCGTTCCGGTTGCCGAGGAAGATGACGGTCTCGGAATGTTCGACCAGGACAGCGAACTCCCGCGCGCTCAAAAGCGAGGCGGTCGGGGTTTCGCTTTCCGCGCCGATGACGAGCGAACGGCTGCGCCAGACCGGCACCAGCCGGGTCGTGGCATCACCGACAAGCCGTTCAAGCCAGCCCTCCTCCTCGCGGAGGTGAGCGCTGCGGTCAAGGCCACTGAAGCCGTAGATGTTCGGCTGGCGGCGGGTGAGGTCGAGAGGATATTGATCGGACATGGCGCCGGAGTTTACACACTCCGGCGGGCGCGGCAATCACGGGTTCGCCACCATTTCACAAGGTTATTGTGCGAGCGGTTCTTTGTGACAGCCTTTCCGGTCGCCAATCGTTCATTCCCCGTGCCGGAAACTTTGCCCGCGTAATTCGATTACGCGCTCTCATGCACGCAATCGAAGGTGCCGACCGGGACTTGATGAACGGAAAGTCCTATCTCTTCCTGCCAGTGCAGGAGCTGGATTTGCGGTGGTTCCATAAAAACCTTGAAGCCCGGTTGATGAACCAGATCGAGTCCCATTTGATGAGCTGTCGATGAGCAGATATTGGCTGTCGTTCCGGCCCAGTTGCGGTGTATCGAGCGATGGAAATGGCCGGACAGGACAATTTCGACGTTGCTGAATTGCTCGATGACCGCACCGATGGCATCGCCGTCCCGGCAGCCGATTTCGTCCATCTTCATGCCGGTCGGAAAAGGCGGGTGGTGCAGCATGACAATTGCAGGCTTTCCGGAAAGAGCGGCAAGCGTGTCGCCCAGCCAGTTGCATCGTTCCGCGCCGAATGTGCCGTACACCTCCCCCTCTTCGAGTGTGTCCAGTGCGAGGAGCGTGAGGGGGCCAAGATCGACCGCATAGTCGAGCGGGCCGGTGGCGGCCATGTACCCGTCCGGGGCGAAGGCGGCGCGCATGCGCTCGCGCGCATCATGGTTTCCGGGAACCACATAGACCGGCATACCAAGGGGCGCGACCATCTCGCGGAACAACGTGTATGAGCCCGGCGTGCCGTCTTCCGATACATCACCGGCGACGAGCAGGGCATCCGGCTTCGGTGTGAGGGCTGCAATCTTGGCGATGGCTGCTTCAAGATAAGCCTTAGTGTCTATGCTGCCGTAGGCCGGGACTCCGCCATCCATTAAATGCGTATCGGTAATCTCGGCCAGAAGCATGCCCGTCCCCTCTCATTTCTGAAGCAATTGCACGGGTCTATTCCCCGCTTGTCCAGCTTCTTTCCCTTTGCATTTCGTTAAATGTGACTTAAGTCACGTTATCAAGGGATCCGGTGTTTATAGGTGGATGGCGCGCCATCCACACGTCCTGCTGTCGGGTTCCGGCGAGATTAACAAGCGAGAACAGGAGAGCGAAATGGCCCTCGAACTGCCAGCCCTTCCCTACGATTACGAAGCGCTTCAGCCGTACATGTCGAAGGAAACCCTCGAGTTTCACCACGACAAGCACCATCAGGCGTATGTCACCAACGGCAACAAGCTGCTGGAAGGCACCGGTCTTGAGGACAAGTCCCTCGAGGAGATCGTGCAGACCGCCTACAAGGAAAAGATGGCCGGCCTGCTCAACAATGCGAGCCAGCATTGGAATCACCTGCAGTTCTGGCAGATGATGAAAAAGAACGGCGGCGGTGCGATCCCCGGCGCGCTGGAAAAGAAGATCATCGAGGACCTCGGCTCGGTCGCCGATTTCCAGGCTGCCTTCATCGAGGCCGGTGTCACCCAGTTCGGCTCCGGCTGGTGCTGGCTGGCCATGGGCAGCGACGGCAAGCTGAAGGTCACCAAGACCCCGAACGGCGAAAGCCCGATGGCCTATGGCGAGACCGTTCTGCTCGGTTGCGACGTGTGGGAGCATTCCTACTACATCGATTACCGCAACCGTCGTCCCGACTACGTGAAGGCCTTCATCGAGAACATGGTGAACTGGGACTATGTCGGGGAGCTGTTCGCCAAGGCGAGCTGATCCGGCAGAACCAGCCACTGAATCGCGACGGGCCCGCCATTGGCGGGCCCGTTTTCGTTTTGTTACGGGTAATGCGAATGGTCGGGTATTTCTGGAATTGAGAGGGTCGAGCCTGACACGAACTCGCTGACCTCATTTCCACCGGGTATGAGGCAAGCCAGCCTTCAATTCATGAGTTTCGGTTGGCGCGGGAGCATTGAAGCGGCTCCTGGAGCAAAGTAGCTCCCAGAAATGCAGTCGAGGGAAACTAATGGAATAATTAAAAATTTGTTCAGCATTTAAGTGATTTACTCGAGGGACGCATAATCGCCGCAATGCTGTGCGAGCGGGGGAGTCTTGTTTTGACAGAGCGATACTCGAGACTGCTGACTTTGGCCATATGCTGCAATTTGGCAGTGCTGGCCGTGTTCGGCGCGGACTGGAGCGGGCTTGTGCCAGTCAGTGCGTCCTTTTCGACTTTCGCTCTCGGCCTTCTTTTCGCCGCGTCGCTCGTTTTGGTGTTCCTTCGGGTCAGGGCCCGCGTCGTCGAAAGTGATCTCGAGCGTCTCAAGGTTTCGGAATCCCGGCTCGGCGCGCTCTTCGAACATTCGCCGATCTGCATGGATCTAAAGGATATTGACGGGCGCTATCTGCTGGTAAACGCGGCCGCTTGCGACTGGCTCAACAAATCAACTGACGAGATTCTGGGGCGAAGCAATGCGGAGGTATACGCCTCGGATCCGGCTCGGCGCGCAAAAGTAGACAAGCTCGAACGCACGGTTGTCGACACCGGCCAACTCTTGAGACAGCAAGTTAAAGTGCGGCGCGGGGACAAGGTTCACGAGCGGTTGCTGGTCAAGTTTCCGCTACGGGACGAGCAGGGCGATGTTGTCGCCGTTGGAACCTGTGTGGTCGATCTCACGGTGCAGAAAGAGACCGAGGATGCGCTCGCGCGCGAGCGGGAGCGCGCCTTGCACCTTGAAGGCGTTCTTCGGGAGGCGATCATGGCGATGCCTGCGGCATTTGCGATTTTCGACGCGGAAGACCGGCTGGTGATCTGCAATTCGGAATTTGCGCAATATTACCCGTCATTCCAGAGCGATCCGGAACTGGGCGCAGGCCGCACATTCCAAGGGTTGATTGATGAACTCATCGCAGCCGAACACATAACGGCTTCGGCACCCGAGGACATCGCAGAGTTCGTCTCTCTCAGAATGAAACAGCATCGTGACGCTGACGGGACGCCATTCGAAACGCGCGTCAAGGACCGTGTGCTGGTCAATACCGAGACACGTATGCCTCAGGGCGGGACCATCCTTTTGCGTCAGGATATAACCGAGCAAAGGACGTTGGAGAAAGAGCGTCAGGACGCGGAAGACCTGCTCCGCAGTCTTTTTGAACATCTCGATCAGGGAGTCACGATCCGCGACCTGGGGTGTCGGGTTGTGCGACTGAACAAGGCCGCCTCCGACTGGAGTGGATTGCCTGTAGCGGAAATCATCGGCAAGACGACGGAAGAATTGCTGCGGCTGAGCGGTCATCACCAGGAGGCTGAAGGGATCATCGACGAGGAGCGTGCCTTGATGGCAGAGCGCCGGCGCGATGTGTCGATGCGCAAGCGCGTCAAGCCGGACGGATCGACCCGGCATATACGCCTCAGCCGTTTTCCGATTATCGGCAGCGCCGGCGAGGTTCAGGGCCTTGGGGCTTTGGGCTACGACGTGACGGAGTTGATCGAAACGCAGGAAGCGCTTCAGGCGGCCAAGGAGCATTTGGAAGCCACCGTCTTGGAGCGGACTGGCGAGCTAAGAGCCAGCGAGAAACGGTTTCGCAATTTGGCTCAGGCTTCGGCCGATTGGTTTTGGGAATGCGATACGGATTACCGGTTTACCCATCTTTCGGAGAGCTTTCCGGTTCCTGATGGTTTGTCCGGCAATGATCTGATCGGTATGGCGCTTTCGGACTATTTCGCAGCCAGCGATTTCGATTCAGATATCTGCCAAAAACTTATCGATGCATTGCTGAAACGTGAGCCGTTGAGGGATTTTGAAATCACACGCCCGGTTGGCAGCGAAATTCAAATGTATCGCATAACGGCGATGCCGGTTTACGAGGATGGAGTCTTCACCGGTTATACAGGTTCGACGGCCGATATCGCCGAACTCTATCAGGCGCGCCAGAGTCTCGTCGAGGCGGAGCGTATGGCATCCCTCGGCGCGCTGGTCGCCGGCGTTGCGCACGAGATAAATACGCCCATCGGGGTTTGCGTTACGGCGATATCCACTGTTTCAGCAGATGCAGGAAAGCTGTATTCGCGGTTAAGGGAAGGCAGTCTCAAGCGCAGTGATTTAGAGAACGGCATTTCAAACATCGCCGAAGGAGCAGTGCTGGTCGAATCAAACCTCGAGCGTGCGGCCCGTCTGGTGTCGAGCTTCAAGAGCGTTGCGGTCGATCGGACAAGCGAGGCCGAACGCGATTTTAATCTGATTGGCTACACGCGCGAGGTCATTGAGAGCCTGAGCCCGCAGCTCGGCCGCGATAATATTGCGGTCAGGGTTTACGGGGATGAAGATGTCGAACTTAAGAGCTACCCCGGCGCAATCGCGCAGATTCTGACAAATCTGGCCATGAATTCCATCATCCACGGGTTCGAGGATAGGGCTTCGGGGAACATCGAGATAGAGATCGCGTGTGAGGGCGCCGCGGCTAAGTTGACCTACAGGGACGACGGCTGCGGAATGTCCGCTGAAACAGTGCGCCGGGTCTTCGATCCCTTCTTCACGACCCGCCTCGGCCATGGCGGTAGCGGCCTTGGAATGCATATTGTCTTCAATCTGGTCTCACAGGTATTGCTTGGGGCCGTGCAGTGCCGCAGCGAGCCTGGAAAAGGCGTTGAGTTCGAGATCCAGTTCCCGATCCGGGCGCCGGGTTGATCTGACTGGAGCATGGATGCAAATGCGACGGGTCCGCCATCGGCGGGCCCGTTTGCGTTCCGGAATATCGCGCCTAGGCGCTTGCTTTCCGAGTCTGAATCGGCACACTTCCGGCTGGGAAATGACCATGGGGTTGGACAATGTCCATGCAGGCCGGAAATGCGATCCGCAAAGTCGAACAGGGCGATATCGCGGCCCCCGTGAAGCTTCCACGCTGCGCCGGGGAAGAATTCAGTCTGATTGCGGACGAGGTCTCCGGAGATTTCAACATACTGGTCCTGCTCGGGCACGATGCTGCGGCGAACAAGGCTGCGGCCGAGGCTTACGAAGCCGCGCGGGAGCGGTTCGCCGGACACGGCGCGCAGATCTACTATGTGGCGCCTGGCAAGAAGAAACCTGATCTTCCGAAGCCGGTTACTGATGCCTCGGTTCTGATGGATGCCGATGGCACGGCTTTCGCGGCCTTCGGGCAGCAGGCGCCATTCGGGCGGCCGCTGAATGCAGGGTCGACCACGGTGCTGATCGCACCGAACCGGCATATCTTGAGGTTGCTTGACGCGGGCAAGCCCGATCATCCGGCGATCGTCGGCAGTGTGCTTGAAGCCCAGTCCGCCCTTCGGGCCGAGCAGCCCTACCGCATGCATCCGCCGGTGTTGCTGGTGCCGGATGTGTTCAGCCCGGCAGACTGCGCGCACCTGATGAGTGTCTATGCCATGCAGGGTCAGGAGTATGTCGAGCCGGGGCACAACACGCTGCAGAACCGGACTACGGACTGCAAGATGCGGATCCCGGAATATGGCCGTGGCGACCGGATTGATCACTGGGTCATCAGCCCCGAGACGCAGAACTACATCGACGAGCGGATCGCCGGTCGGCTGTTGCCGGAAATCCAGAAATCGTTCCACTACAAGGTCAGCCGTCATGAACGCTATCGTATCGCCTGTTATGAAGGCGAGCGGGGTGGTCATCTGCACGGTCACCGGGACAATACGGATGCAGCGGTTGCCTATCGGCGATTCGCGGTAACCATCAATCTGAATTCCGATCAATACGAGGGTGGCGAGATCTGGTTTCCGGAATTCAGCCAGCAGTCCTACAAGCCGCCGGCGGGGGCTGCTATCGTGTTCTCATGCTCACTGCTGCATGAGGTTCTGCACATGCGCCAGGGGCGCCGTTTCGCGCTTCTCGGCTTCCTCTTCGGCCAGAGCTGATCGCCATCACCATTTCTCATCGTCACAGGACTGACCGTGTCTCTCAAAATTTCCGTCTACGTACCCTGCTATAATGCCGAGCGGACTATCGGGGCCTGTCTCGCATCCTTGATTGCGCAACGCCGCAAGCCTGACGAGATACTGCTGGTGGATGACGGCAGTACGGATCGTTCGCTTGATATAGCGAAGCGTTTCCCGGGTGTTAAAATCATCCAGCATGCGGTGAACAAGGGGTTGGCGACGGCGCGGAATTCCGGCATCCGGTTCAGCAAGGGCGATCTTGTCGCGTCGATCGATTCCGATTGCGCCGCCGACCCGTTATGGCTGCAGATTCTGGAAGCGGAAATGGAACGCGATCCGGAACTCTCTGGCGCGGCCGGTGCGGTCAACGAGTCCGAGCGGGGAACGATACCCGACCGCTGGCGTACATTCCATATGGAGCAGCATTATGGAAAGAGGGTCGCCGAGAACCCGCGTTTTTTGTTCGGCGCGAACACAGTCTTCCGGCGAGACGCCCTAGAGGCTGCGGGTGCCTATCCGGCGAGTCTTCGGACGAATGGGGAAGACCTGGAGATCTGCAAACGGATCTATATGAGAGTGTCGAACGCCAAGCTTCGCTACCAGCCGAAAGCCTTTGTCCATCATCTGCGACGGGACACGTTCCGATCTCTCGTGAACACTTATTGGCGGTACCAAACTTATGTGAGTTGGGCTCGATCGGAGCCGCGAAAGCTTAGCCGGACTGCACGTCAGACCTGGAGGCTTCTGAAGCAGCTTTGGTGTCATGACCTCGTCTGGGATTTCCGGCATAAGCGCTGGGAAGGACTTCTTGTCGCGCTCTATTTTACGGCGGTTCTGCCCCGACTGCAGATCAGGCAGCACATAAAAAACTATAGAGACTGCAAGTCTTTAGCTTCACGGTAATATGCTGTGGCAACCTAAGCTGGAGGGTGCGGCGCTGTTGCCTCCAGGTTCACCGCCGCGACTGTCCGGATGACTTGTTTCCGGCTATCAACGAGGACAAATCCGATGCACAGATTGTCGATCTTGGTTGGAGGCCTCAATTTTGCGCTGGTGATCGCCCTCGCATTTGCGTGGGTGGAGGCAGGTCATCAGAGCGCGGGTTTTCTGACGGTCTCGATCGGACTGGCGGTCGCGGCATTTGGCTGCGCGTTTATTCTTTTCCTCAAAGCAGGACATGCCGAAAACATCCTGCGAGATCTGAGCAATTCAACATTTCAGCTCAGCGCTCTCTTCGAGCATTCTCCCATCTGCATGAATCTGAAAGATCAGGACGGCCGGTATCTGATGGTGAATCAGGCTTATTGCGATTGGTTCGGCAAATCGGCCGGGGAAATTGTCGGCAAGAGCGGGGCGTCAGTCCTGCAGAGCTCTGAAAGGGTTTCATCGGATATCCAGTCCCTGGAGACCCTCGTCGTTGAAACGGGCCAAGTCGCGACGCGGGAGCTTCAGGTTGTCCGCGCCGGAAAAGCACACCAGCGCTTTTTGGTGAAGTTTCCTGCGATTGACGATGAAGGCAAGATTGTCGGTCTGGGAACGATTGCCTTTGACAGGACGGATCAAAAGGCTGCTGAAGCCGCACTCTCCGCGGAGCGCGACCGGGCATCCCTGCTTGAAGCAACTCTGAGGGAAGCGATCATGGCGATGCCTGCCGGCTTCGCCGTCTTTGACCAGTCAGACCGTCTGGTCATCTGCAATAAGGAATATGCCCAGTTCAATCCATCCTTTCGTAACGATCCGGAGCTCGCGGCCGGATTGACCTTCCGCCAGATCATCTCCGAGACTCTTGATTGCGGACTGGTCGCCGGTGTTACGCCTGACCAGTACGAGTCAGTTTCAGAAGGCCGGATGAAGCGGCACAGGGAGGCGACAGGGGTGCCGTTCGAGCAACGGCTGGGTAATCGGATTTGTCAGACGATTGAGAGCAGAATGCCGCATGGCGGCATCATTGTGCTTCGTCAGGACATCACGGAACAGCGGAGGCTTGAACAGAAGCATCAGGATGCCGAAGATCTGCTGCGCAATCTGTTCGATAATTTCGGTCACGGGATCATGATCCGGGATCGCGATACTTGCTTGATCCGGGCGAACAAGGCGGCACTCGAGCAAATCGGGCTTTCCGCCGATCAGGTCGTCGGCAAAACCACCTCGGAAATGTTCGCAATATTGGGCCTCACGGAGGTCTCCGGCGGCATCACCGAGCAAGAACGTGGGATGATGGCTCGGCGGGAGACAGATGAGCATCTTGTCGTGCGGGACGGGGTAGACGGCGCACGGCAATACCTGCTGCTCAGCAGGTTTCCCTTGATCGACAGAAATGACGAGGTCCAGGGATTAGGCGTTCTACGCTACGATGTGTCCGAGCTGATCGAGACGCAGAAAGCGCTGGAGAAAGCCAAAAATAGCCTCGAGAAAGCGATTCTCGAGCGCACTGAGGAGCTGCGCATAAGCGAAAGGCGGTTCCGGACATTGGCGCACGCATCCGCAGACTGGTTCTGGGAATGCGATGAGAATTTGCGGTTCACTTATCTATCGGAGAATTTTCCGGTTCCCCAAGGCCGTCAACGCTCGGCGTTGATCGGGGTTAGTATCGCCGAATATCACAAGGACATATGGGACAATTCCGACATTAGCAGGGCGCTGCTGACGGCTTATGAAGCACGGGAACAGATCCGGGACTTCGAGGCCATCAACAAATTAACCGATACGATCGGGTGCTATCGCCTCAATGCCACTCCGCTATGGAAGAATGGTGTGTTCGAAGGCTATGCCGGGGCCACGACCGATATATCGGAATTATATCAGGCCCGGGAAAGTCTCGTTGAGTCCGAGCGTCTTGCCTCGCTGGGCTCAATGGTCGCGGGGATTGCTCACGAGATAAATACGCCGGTCGGGATCTGCGTTACTGCGGGAACAACCGTACTGGGGGCTGCTCATACGTTGCGGGACGGGATTGCGGCAGGGGACCTCAAGCGCAGTGAATTCGATGCCGCGCTGACAAAGATCATGGAGGGGATGACTCTCGTCGACTCTAATCTGGCGCGAGCGGCCAAGCTGATCTCAAGCTTCAAGAGCATCGCCGTCGATCAAGCCAGTGAAGCCGAGAGAACGTTTCATCTCGTCGCGTATCTGCAGGAGATCGCAAACAGCATCAGCCCAAACCTGAAATCCAAGAAGATCTCGATAGACATTTCGGGCCCGAGCGATCTCGAACTGAAAAGTTATCCCGGTGCGTTCGCCCAGATCGTCACCAATCTGGTGATGAATTCCATGCTGCACGGTTTTGCCGATCGTGACGGGGGCGGAATTGCCATGGTGGTCTCCGAAGAGAACGGCTTCGCCGAGATGCGCTATGTGGATGACGGTATCGGCATGGAGGAGGAAACGGTGAAGAGGATCTTCGATCCATTCTTCACAACGAAGCGCGGACAGGGCGGCAGCGGTCTTGGTATGCACATTCTGTTCAATCTGGTCTCACAAGTTCTCCGCGGGACTGTTCGCTGCAAGAGTGCACCAGGTGAGGGCATTGAGATTGTGATCCGGTTTCCGATCGTTCCGGACGAGAGCTGACCGGATTGGCGAGGCCGCGCGGTAGCCCGGATAAATTTTTCTGAAAACAGAAACTCCCTTTCCGGCCCCCTTGGCCGTTGAGGTTTGATTTTCCAATCAAATTTGAGGTTCGTTGGAGGGAATATCATTGCGCATATTATACTACGCATTTATTCTGGTAAAAAAAACAGGGATAAATGAAGCGCGTGATAGAAACGAATCTCATCTATCGAAACGGCTTTCATTTCCTGACAATCAGAGTTCGGGGAGTTCTGACCGGGGCGGTTGTCGGGGCAGGCATGGAAGCGCTTGATGAATATGAAGAATATGCGGCTGGAATCCCAGTCTTATGGGATCTTCAGGAGGCTGATCTGTCGCAGTACACAACGGCAGAAATGGAAATTACCAACCGTTTCCTCCAGAACCATCCCGGACGCAGGAACGCAAAATCAGCAAGCCTGTTGCCCGACCGCGGAGCAATGCTTCTGGCACGTCTCTGGTCGGTCTACGGCGTAGATCAGGTGCCGCTGCAGCGAGAAGCATTTCTGAAGCTCGAAGATGCACTCGAGTGGCTCGCCCCGGATTCCTGCAGCTAGAAACGCCCCATTTGTCAGGGACATTTTTTGCTTGGGTGACGAATTTGTAAAATACTCGCTACGATAGATATTTGATGCGACCGGGAGAGAGCGTTTGAATGCTGCCCTGGAAAAAATATTGTCGAAAATATTTCCAGAACCAGCACCTGCCGATCTGGCGAAGTTTGCGCAGTACTGGATCCAGCAGCGGCAGGGACGGCTCATGCCACGGATGCGCGATATAGACCCGGTGGACATACCATGGGCGTTGCTCCGTATTTTCGTGCTTGTTCGCGGACGCGATGGGCGCTTTGCCTACCATCTGGTTGGTGATGCAATGGATCAGATGTTGGGCTCGAGGCTAAAAGGCAAGACGGCGTTTGATGTCTTCGAGCCTGCTTATGCGCGTCACACCGATCAGCGCTGGGAAAAGGCAGCGCGCGACAAGTTGATTTGTTACACGGTATCTACGCATTTGACCGCTGGAAACGTACCGCGGACGTCCTGCCGCATCATGCTGCCGCTTTCTGACGATGGCGATAGCGTTGACCGGTTGATCGGTTTGGCCAAATTCGACCTTCCGACAGTCAAGGATCCGCCGGAAAAACGTAATTGGGATGATCGGATCGTGCACTGGACAAACGTCCTGTCACTTGACTGATCACGGTTTCCTGACAGGAGGTTCGTTTTAGAGGTGCCGCTGTAAAACGAGGGAAACTTTGTAATCTCGGAACCGCTCAACGCATCAGCTGATAGGGAATGTAAAGCGCCAGATCCTGCCAGAACCAGAGCAGCACGGCCGTTGCCAGCATGATGATGGCGAACGGGACCGCACCACGGGCGACATCCTGCAGGCTCGCCTTGCCGACAGCCTGTATGACAAACAGGTTCATGCCGACCGGCGGCGTGATCAGCGCGGTCTCGATCAGCACGACGAAGAATATCCCGAACCAGATCGGGTCGATATTCATGTTGAGCACGGCGGGCAGCATGACCGGCACCATGATCAGCAGCATCGACAGGCTTTCCAGGAAGAACCCCATGATCAGCAGCACAGCTCCGACCGCCAGCATGAAGAGGCCCGGCGTCGAGATGCTCTCGGTCAGCAGCGCCGAGATCGACTGCGGGATCAGGTAGAGCGTGATGGCGTAGGAGAACACCTTGGCGCCTGCAACGATGATCAGCACCATCACGGAGGTGCGGAGCGAGGCTTCCACCGCTTCCTTCAGCTTCGGCCAGTCCATCCGACCCATGGCGAAGGTGATGCCGAGAGCGACCACGAACCCGAGCCCGGCGCTTTCCGACGGGGTGGCAATACCGAGATAGATCGATCCAACCACGGCGGCGGCCAGCAGGATGGTCGGAAGGGCGCCCAGGGTGGCCGTGCCACGTTCGCTCCAGCTCGCCCGGTCCACCGGCTCGTAAGAGCCTGAGAAGCGTGCATAGGCCATGCCGTAAAGCGTGAAGACGCCAGCCAGGAAGAGGCCGGGGCCGATTCCGGCCAGGAACAGGGTGGGAATGGAGGATTCCGAGATCACGCCATAGATGATCAGCGGGATCGAGGGTGGAATCAGGATGCCGAGCGTGCCGCCGGCAGCCAGCATGCCGAAAACAAAACGCCGGTCATAGCCGCGCGCGACCATCTCCGGGATGGCGACGGTGCCGATGGTCGCCGCAGTCGCCACCGACGAGCCGGAGATGGCGGAGAACAAAGTGCAGGACAGAATGGTCGCGACGCCGAGGCCGCCGGGCCAGTGCCCCACCCAGCTTTGCACGGCGGCATAGAGATCGCGCCCGACGCCGCCTTTCAGCAGCACGTTCGACATCAAGAGGAACATCGGCACGGCCAGCAGCTCGAAACTGTCCATGGAGCCGTGCAGGCGCTGCGGGACCGCCACCATGGGCAAGCCCTTGAGGGCGAGCAGGATGACGCCGAGTCCGCCGAGGGCGAAGGCAACGGGTGTGCGCAGCAGCAGCAGGGCGACCAGTGCCGTCAGGATCAGGAAGGCTTCCATCAGTGCGCGCCTTCCAGCACATCGTCCTCAGGCAGGTCCTCGGTCCAGACCCGGACGAGCTGGGCGAGGCCCTGCAGCACAAGCAGTGCATTTCCGAGCCACACCGGGGCCTGGGTGAACCATTTCGGCGGGGCGAGATAGGTATCGGTGGTGTGTCCGGCCAACGTGTCGTGCAGCCAGAGCGAGAAGCCGTAATAGATCGCGGTGCCAGCAAACAGGAACATCACCAGGATGGCGAGGGTTTCGGCAAGCCGGCGCCAGAGCGTGTTCGGATTGCGCAGGATCAGCTCGATGGTGACCATCTCGCGGTGCTTCAGCACGAAGGCCGCGGCGAGATAGACCACCCAGATCTGCAGGATGCGGCTGACCTCGTCGACCCAGATGGTCGGCGCATTAAAAACGTAGCGCATGACGATCTCGAAGGTGATGAAGAAGCCGACGGCGACCAGGCTCCAGGCGCAGAGCTTGCCGACGAACTCGGAAAGGGCGTCTACCCAGCGCACAAACATACCGGCTTCTTTCTTCGGGTCGTGTTGCGGAATGAGGACACCGGGGGCTGGACGGTCCAGCCCCCGGTGTCGCTCGGTTTAGTTGCCTGCAGCGGCCTTGACGGCCTTTACGGCGGCGGCACCCTTGTCGCCGGTTTCCTTGACGAAGCGATCGACGATGCCGGCGGTCGCTTTCACCCAGGCGGCGCGTTGTGCGTCTGTCAGCTCGACGACATTCATCTTGCTGCGGGCTTCGTCGACGGCGGCGGCCTGTTGAGCGAAGATTTCGTCGCGCAGCTTCTGTTCAACCTCGCGGGCGGCATCGTCGATGATCTTCTTCTGAGCGTCGGTCAGGCCTTCGTAGAAGTCCTTGTTCATCACGGCGACGAACTCGATTGCGGTGTCATAGGTCAGGGTCATGTGATCCATGACTTCATAGAGCTTGCGCGACTTCACGGCAGAGGCGCCGGTCATGCCGACATCGACCGCGCCCTGCTGGTAGGCCAGGAACTGCTTGGAGCCGGACATCAGGGTTGGCGCGCCACCGAGGGCCTCGACGGTCCAGCCCTGGATCTTGCCATAGGTCCGGACTTTCTTGCCTTTCAAGTCGGACGGCTCGACGATCGGCGCATCCTTGCCAAGATAGATGTTCAGGCCGAATGCCTGCCACCAGAGGATCTTGTTGTTGGTTTCCTTCAGGATCGAGGCATCGAGTTCCTTGCGCATCGCGGAACCCGGTGCGACGGCGGCGCGAACATGCGCCTCGCTTTCGAAGATGAAGGGAATGGAGACCACGTCGACCGTCGGCACGGAGCCGGCGAACCGGCCGATGAAGGCGGAGCCGGCCTCGACCGCACCGGACCCGACGGCGCCGGGTACTTCCTTGTCCTTGAAAAGCTGAGCCGACGGGAACAGCTGGATTTGCAGATCGCCGCCGGATTTCTCTTCGACGATCTTCTTGAAAGCGAGCCAGTTCTGGCCGAGGGAGTGCTTCTCCGGAAGCTGCAGCGTGACCCGGATGGTGGTCTCGGCAAAGGCCTGAACCGGCGCGGCAACCAGAGCAGCCGCGGCAACGGCACCCAAAATCCAACGCTTCATGGTTTCCTCCTGGAAATACATTTTCTGTGACTTATCGAAAGGTTCGTTCAATTTGCATCCCGTCAGGGCAACGGTCGCATTCTGTAGAAAGGAATTCGGCACGTTTCATATCCGAATTTGCGCACGGGTCAACAGGTGTGATCCGGAAAGCGAAGGCTGAACGGTGCAATGTATGGAGCGGGTTGAGCTTGGCGCAGGCATTTCTCGCAGTTCCGTTGCGATGTTGCGACAATTCACCTGACGCTGTTTTCCGTCGGCCGACCTATAGTCGGCTTTCCAGTTAGTTTTACACTGATGGCCGCACAGTCAGAATGAGTTCCGATCTTGAAGGCTTCTGGTTGATCTATGACGGCGACTGTCCTGTATGCCGCTCGACCGCCCATGCTTTCGCCATCAGGAAAGAATATGGGGTTTTGAACCTCGTGAATGCCCGCGCCGCGCCGGATCATCAGGCGTGCAAGAGAGCGCGGGTAGAGGGACTTGATCTTGATGAGGGGATGGTGATTTTTGCCGACGGTGAGATTTATCACGGTGCGGGGGCTGTATCCTTTCTGGCGGCTTTTGGCGAACCTGCAAGTCTGCTGACAAGGGCTGGCTTGATGCTGCACCGCTCACCCGGGCTTTCGGCTTGCGTTTATCGAGCGCTGCGCGGTCTTCGGAATATCCTGCTTCGGCTAAGGCGCATCAGGCCGATCGATAACCTGCATCGTTCTGATTGAATCAGAAGGATCATCTGTGCGACGCAGGCCGAAGAGTGCTCACGGTTGTTTCTCGGTCGCCGCATGGGCGCCGGACTCTCTGAACTCCATCGCGTCAGCCGGACGGAAATTGTCGGCCCGGGCGAGGTTCCACGGGGTGGCGAAGGCTTCCGGGCAATCCTCCTCGAAGAGCTGCCCCGGTGCCAGCCGGTGGTGCAGGATGCTGTCCGGGTCGGTTGCGCGAATGTGCAGCGTTTCGGGCCGTATCTGGCTCGGGTCGTCCAGACCCATCGCACCAAGCATTTCGGCGAAGCCGCGCAGCGTGTTGCGGTGGAAGTTCGAGACCCTCTTGTACTTGTCTTCGACGGCGAGGCCGCGCTGGCGTGTCGGGTCCTGGGTCGCCACGCCGGTCGGGCAGCGGTTGGTATGGCAGGCGCGGGCCTGGATGCAGCCGATCGAGAACATGAAGCCGCGGGCTGCGTTGCACCAGTCGGCACCGAGGGCGATGGCGGTGGCGATGTCCGCGCCGGAGATGATCTTTCCGCTGGCTCCGATGCGGATATGCTCGCGGATCCCGGCGCCGATGAGCGTCATATGGACGAGATGCAGCCCTTCGCGCAACGGCATGCCGAGACTGTTGGTGAATTCCACGGGAGCCGCGCCGGTGCCGCCCTCCTTGCCGTCAACGACAATGAAATCGGGATAGGTTCCGGCCGCGATCATCGCCTTGCAGATCGCCATGAACTCGTGTGGATGGCCGACGCAGAGCTTGAAGCCGACCGGCTTGCCGCCGGACAGCCGGCGCAGCTCGCCGAGGAAGGCGACAAGCCCGGTCGGGGTCGAGAAAGCGGGATGTGCGGCCGGGGAAACACAATCCTGTTCCATCGGGATGCCGCGTGTCTCGGCGATTTCGGGTGTGATCTTGGAGGCCGGCAGAACGCCGCCATGGCCGGGTTTCGCACCCTGGGAAAGCTTGAGCTCCACCATCTTGACCTGAGGGTCGGCGGCGATCGCGGCGAATTTCTCCGCATCGAACATGCCGCCCCCGGTGCGGCAGCCGAAATAGCCCGACCCGATCTGCCAGATCAGATCGCCGCCAAAGCGCCGGTGATGCGGCGAGATCGAACCCTCACCCGTGTCGTGCGCGAAGCCGCCGGTTGCCGCCCCCCGGTTAAGTGCCGCAATTGCGTTGGCGCTGATTGCCCCGAAGCTCATTCCCGAGATGTTGAGCAGGGAAATGTCATAGGGCTGCGTGCAGTCCGGCCCGCCGACTTGGCGGCGGAAGTTGTTGTTCTTGGGATGCAATGGGGCCAGGGAGTGCGTGAAATAACCGTATCCCGCCTTGTAGACGTCCATCTGTGTGCCGAAGGGAACCGTTTCCTGCTCCTGCTTGGCGCGCTGGTAGACGAGCGAGCGCTGCTCCCGGTTGAAGGGGAAGGCGTCGCCGTCGCTTTCAATCAGATACTGCCGGATCTCCGGACGAATGCCCTCGAACAGCCAGCGCATATGGGCGATCACTGGGTAGTTGCGCAACAGGCTGTGCCGACTCTGGATCAGGTCCCATATGCCGAGAAGTGTCAGCGGTCCGGCAATGGCGAGAACGATCCATCCCCATCCGATACCGGCTAGTCCAAGACCAAGTGAGGCGAGGGCTGCTATGATGATGGCAACAAAGAATGCGAAACGCACTACGGTCTCTCCCCGCACTGATACAGATCCGGCCGCCAAGGGTAGACGCGGTTTAGACTGTCGGGAAGGGGCTCATCGAACCGCGACGGTTCACTTGCGCCAGTTCCTGCTCTTGGCGCGGACGCCAGACGCCCCTTGAGAGGCGAATTCAAGATTTTGAAAAGATTGGCGCACCCGAGAGGATTCGAACCTCTGACCTCTGCCTTCGGAGGGCAGGTGCGGCGTGTTTTTTCAAGTTTCCCGGTCTTTGCGTTTGTTTGCTAAGTACATATTATATATAGGTAAGTTGCATGCCTCGTGGATGGTCGTGATTTCCTAGAATTACCCGAGTTTGCTTCCGCGTGCTTCCGCAGTGCTTCCGTGGGATAATTGCAGCAGATGCCAAAATTGACGAAACGAGTGGTGGAAGCGGCCGTTCCAAAAGGCCGCGATGCTTTCATCTGGGATGACGAGTTACCCGGATTTGGGATTCGTGTTTTCAGTTCAGGGAAGCGTAGCTATCTGGTCCAGTATCGGTCGGAGGGTCGGACTCGACGGGTCACGATCGGATTGCACGGCCCCGTTACCTGTGATGTGGCGAGAAAGCGGGCCAGGGAACTTCTCGGGAATGTCGCTGGTGGAGGAAACCCAGCAGAAGAGCGATCTCTCCAACGCAAGGCAATGACTGTTAAACAGCTTTGCGACGTCTATTTGGAAGCCGCAGAGAAGGGGCTGATTTTCGGCAAGAAGGGGTTGCCGAAGAAGCCGTCTACGTTGGCGACGGACCGGGGGCGGATCACCCGTCACATTGTGCCATTGCTCGGAAACAGAAAAGCACGAGATCTCACGGCACCGGATATCAACCGCTTCATGCGAGACATAATCGCGGGAAAAACAGCCATCAGCGTAAAGACGGGTCTGAGAGGCAGAGCGATAGTTCGCGGAGGAAAGGGCACGGCGGCTCGAACTGTTGGATTGTTGGGCGGTATTCTCAGTTACGCGGTTTCCGAGGGTGTCATCCCGTCAAATCCGGCACGAGGAGTTAAGCGGCCATCAGACGGGAAAAGAGTGGTTCGCATGTCGCAGGGGCAGTACCGCGCCTTGGGGAATGCGCTTGCCGCTGCGGAAGCCGGAGGAGAGCCATGGCAGGCAATCACTGCGGTGCACCTGCTCGCATTAACCGGGTGCCGGCGAGGTGAAATCGAGAATCTGCGTTGGGATGAGGTTGATCTTGCAGCGCAATGTTTCCGACTGTCGGATTCCAAAACCGGCGACAGCGTCCGCCCGCTTGGCTCCGCTGCGGTAACCCTTCTTTCCGGGGTGCCGCGCGGTGGCCGCTATGTCTTCCCTCGCAGAGGGGATGATAAACCGTTTTCCGGGCTGCCCAAGGTTTGGCCTCGGATAATAAAGCGCGCGGTATGTGCCGCGATACCGGCCGACCCATCTGAAGCAGAGGGGCTAAAATCCCTAACGCCTCACGGATTGCGACATGCATTTGCGAGTGTCGCTGGCAGTGAGCTTGGTCTCACGGAGATCACTATTGCAGCTCTGCTGGGACATGCTTCGAATTCGACCACCAGCGGATACATCCACCATATCGACAGCGCATTGATCGCGGTTGCTGACCGGGTTGCAGGATACATCGAATGGGCAATGACGGGCTCAGAGAACAGGAACAGGGTTTTTCAACTCGTCCCAAAGGAGGGGTGAATGACGGTTTTTAAAGATGTTAGTGATGAAACTCGCGCCGCGCGTCTTCGGCGGATCGCCCAATTAAAAAGTATCGGTAAGGTAAAGGACATTGAAGCCGCGTACCCAGCCTTATCGCGGTACGAGCTTAGCCAACTATTAGAAGAATCAGAGGGACAGCTTAGTCGAGACGACTTACGAAGGACTGAGATAGAAGCGAATTGGAAACCCCCAGAAACTCGCGAAGCGATTTCTCAAACGGTCGTTGGTCTTTGCGAGACTGTTTCGTGGCTTGGTTTGGGAAAAAAACTGAATCCTGAGGAATTTAAAGATTACAAGGCAACAGCTGATTGGGAAGCCTCGGCTCGAACTGAGGTTGCGATTGAATGGGCTTGGGACATTCTAAGAGACGCACTGTTGCTCGAGGATATCCAAGCGAAAGGTTCAAGGTATGGACGCGAGCCGAAGGATATTATCCGTCAGTCATATTTCGAGGACCCTATTTTCCCGAGTTTCACAAAAGCGGATGCTTTGTCGGTAGACCCGAATAACGCGTTCGATGTCGGGGTAGATGCTATTGAACGCTTCGAGCGAGTTACGTTTCTCGTGCGTGATTTGGAGGAACTAGTTCAATATCTGGAGGACGGCCTCCGTCCAAATGCCAGTGAGATGCGATCGCCGGGACGCCCAACCGACAAGCAGAAAATATTGCAAAATCTCAAAAAGCGTATCGAGAATGATGACGTTTGCGAGACTTTAGCGAGTGAAGCTCGCTATCAATTTGGCTGGTGTGAAAAGGAGATGCCTCTAAGCAAGTATACTCCAAATGGTCCAAAATCTATGGAGAATATTATAAGAATTATGTTTAATAAAAATAAAAGAAAAAAAGCCGAGATAGATTGAGGGGAAATGAGTTTTGTATCTATATTGTATTTAAGTTATTTAGGTTTATACACAGTGATTATTTCTATTTTTCCGTTTTGACTGAAGGCTCATTCTCGATTTCTCAGTTGAGCCAGTTAGCGCGATTTTTTTTCCAGTGGGGCGGTCGGCTATGCTGCCTTCACCCTTCACCGCGCATAAGGTAACCCTGACCGTCCAGGGCCTACTGATTCGTAATTTGATAAAGCTTACCAACCGTTCGAAATACTGAGTGATCTTCTCGAACGCACGCCGAACAGGACCGAGAGCCTTGAGATCGCCCGCCCAATAGGATGCGTAGGCGTGCGCTGCGGCTTCCTCGGCACGGGTTGCGGCGCTGTCGTTGCCATACCGGGCATCAATATCAAATTGACGTTGCCAGCGACCATTATCTGGCCCATCGAAGAGCAAGCTTTCCTCTTTGGCAACGAACAGAACTTGCCGTCTGAGGTCATGGGGTATCTCGTGGGTCAGTGTGCGGGCGGGTTCGGGGTGTTCCGGAACCTCTCTCCTCTGATCCATATAGCGCATGGCAATGATGATTGCACGGCCAACAGGGCATATCCGCAATCGAAACACATGAGGCAGGGCGGTTTTTCTTGGCGTCGACGATGCGATCGACCACCAGTATATTGGTATTGGGGTTCAGTTTGCGGGCGACACTGAGAAGATGGCTGCGCAACTGGTCCGCCTGCTGCCGGAATTCCGGCTTCCGGTATTAGCGGTTGCCCGCATGCTCAAAAGAAAGATCCTCGCCCGGAAGTTCCAAGAGTTTATCTTCGATAGCAAGCCTGTCTTCGGGGTTTCTTACCGGGCTGGGTTCTTGGAGCTCAATGCCTTTTGAATCGAGGCGCCCGACTCGCGCATCTCGCGCCTTAGCGATTCTTGCTCAGAGCGAGACAACGTTGCGGAAACTAACAATGTAATGGGCTTCGTCTGCTGTGCGGGGTGACGAGTCGATTCCGATTTGTTCACATTCTTCATTGCCGCACCTGCCTTTGATCAGTTTTGCATCGAGCTTTGTCGCTCCAAGATGGTCCGTGCGACAAGCATCGGCAAGAACACGGTTTTCGTGCCGGCAATCTTACCGCCCTGACTCAGGTTTAGCGCACGATTTTTAACAACGTGCCGCCCTTGGCCACCGCATCGTCGAAGAAAACATACTTCGCGTCGTGTTCAAGTGTCGTGCTGCCCGATGCCATTAAAATATAATTTCATGGCTAATTTAATGGCATTTATCGTGGCCCTTTAGGAGAAGCACGCTGGCTCCCGGTCGATCGCTAGGCATCGACATCAATTACGGGAGAAACCAAAGTGCGAAATCTTACACCTTCCCTAGCCTGTAAATATCTTCTGGAGCAGCACGGCATCAAGCGGACGCCGGCAACTCTGGCGAAGCTCCGATGCATGGGTGGTTCGCCTCAGTACTTTAAGGCTGGCCGCTACATTCTTTATCCGAAGGATGCGCTGGAAGATTGGGCGCAGGAGCTGCTTGGTCAAATTCGTCACTCGACAAGTGAGGGGAGCTGACCATGGTGCAAAAGGAATGCCCCGCCGGATCTGCAAATCCGAGCGGGGCCATGAAAAGATCCCCAGCAAAGCAGAACCCAATCGATCAGCAGATTACCTTTTGCCGATCAATAGTTCAATTGATACGAGCCTGGTTGCTTCGACTTCCCCATTGGCTTTCGCGACCGGCCGGTTTGCTGTCCTTCAGGCCAGTCAAGCGGACCTGAGCAATGAGCATCAAAGTGATGAACCTGGTGAGGACGGCTGTTATGCCGTCCTCTACAGACAAGCTTGTCTTGATGATGATGGCCTCCTACGCCGATGATCGGGGTGGCAGTATTTTTCCCTCTGCATCCAGGCTCTCGGCTGATTGTGCATTGACTGCGAGAGGCCTTCGCAAATCGCTGAGGCGTCTCGAAGAGTCGGGACTTTTGCATTTGTTAGAAAGGAGCACCAACAGCGCGCGAAGGACGAACCTCTATGAGATCGACCTGCGTCAGCTGGGGCGGCTTTCAGCAGCGAGAAATGGCGCGGAAACCGAATCTCGCAGCCTTTTGGTCGATGTGGAGGAACAGGGGAACGACGTTCCGCCCTCCCGGAACACTGTTCCTCGATACCCTGAACACGGTTCCGCCAATACGTTAGTTAAAGAAAATGAATCTCTGAAGGCTAATGCTGAAGAGTCCGATAATCGAGACAGGGAAAGGCACGTGGCGGCTCTTCAGAGGGTGTTTTAGTGAAACCTCCTATCCTCGATACATCCGAACTGGAGACGGCGTTTCTCGCGGCTCTTCTGGAGAAACCAGAGGCCTATTTCGAGGTCCTGGGCTCAGTTGCTGCGGAAGATTTTTCGGATCCGTTGTATTCGGAAATCTGGCATCAGATGGGTGTCTGCATGCAGCAGGATGGCAATATTTCGGCGGTCGCGTTGCACGGACGGTTGATGAGTTTCAGAGAGCCTTCCTTTGATCCTGCTGTTGTACTCGCCCGCCTCGGGCGCTGTGTTATTACAACAAGCGGGATTCCGAACTATGCAAAGCAGATCAGGGAGGCGGCACGCCTGCGGCGCCTGGCGGATCTCGGAAATCGAATTTGCAGGGATGTCGCTCAATCCGGTCTCGGGACTGGCGAGGTGGACCAGATCACGGCTTCCACTATCCAAACGGCCCTGGAGATAGGGTCATCGACAGCGCAACCGATCGGGTTTACCGAACTGGGAGACCGACTGCGAAGCCGCCTAGAAGCGCCGCCGGCTGCGAGCAGTACCGGTTTCCCTCGTCTGGACAAGGCTTTGGGCGGTGGGTTCTATCCCGGCCGTGTTTATGGCATATGCGCACCGAAGAAGGCGGGGAAGACAACGTTCCTCTCAAGCATTGCCTACAACTTGGTCGAGAATGCAGAGCCGTGGGCCTACATCGCGCTGGAAATGGGGGCTGACGAGATCTTCGAGAGGATGCTGGCGAGACGCATGGGAATTAACGCGTCGGATTTTTTGAGCCCGGACATACGCAATCAGCAGCACGTCAAGAGCCAGCTTGAGACAGCCACTAAATGGTTTGAACAGAGCACTTCCGTTTTTCGCCCAAGACCCGGAATGCCGCTCGATGAACTGATCGCGTTCTTTGCCCAGATTGCACTCAAGAGGCAGTTCAAAGGGGTCTTTGTCGATTATCTGCAGCTCATTGGCGGAAGGCCAAAAGCAACGAGCGAGACCTACTGGCTGGACACGGTCGCTCAGGCGCTGGCGGAGGCGGCCAAGCGCCATCAGGTGTGGGTCGTTGTCGCCGCCCAGCTTGGCAGGCAGGACACGGTTTATGGTGGCGATGGTTTGGGGCGCGCATGCGACATCAATATGAAGCTGTCGACCATCGATCAGGAAGCCAGCCAGTCCAAGCGGGCATGGATCCAAATGCTCGACAGTCGCTATACGAACATCCGTGATGTTGGCGGGAAGACCGCACCGGCGTATGAGCTCGAGATAGAAGTGGGACCGTATTTCAGAGAGCTGCCGCTCCGCTGAATTGCCTACTTTTGCCAACCGAAGGCGAACCTTATTCGCAGTGATTTACTCTTCACCGAACTAACTGCGCTTCATGAAGTCCGCCCGCTCTAAGGTGACGGCCTCGACTCAAAAATTGAGAAATTTGCGGGACTCAGGTTAAAGCGATTTAATAAGCCCTGAGCCTAGGGGTTAGTAAATACATTAATGTTCTTCAGAGGTATTTCATTAGAGAGCTTATTGGACCAAAAAATACTATGATGCGGTTATGATTAACTCACAGGTCTCTCGTGATCCACACAAATAGAGGATGGATTTTGCTCTCGATAAACCAACGTAAAGCGTTTCCTTTCGCTCTGTTTTTGCCAATAAATCTAAGCCCCAAATAATCAGTATTCCGGTTTCAAGTCCTTTGAAGCGGGCCACTGTCTCAACCGTGACGGATTTATTCGAATTGCTGTCTACGCTGTCCCAGATATGACCGCTAGGTAGTTTAAATTTGTCCAAAACCTTTTGGTATTGCCTCCGTCGAGTTCGGTCAGCGATCAAGATGGCGATAGAAGAGGCCGGGACTTTTTCTGTCGTTAGGAGCCGGGTAACGAGGTCATAAATGCGCTTTGCCTGACGTTCTACATTTGGCGCATCGAGGATGTGTATGTCATCACCAGCTAAAGAGGGGGTCTCGACCGGCGTTCCAGAGTAATAAGTGTATGCAGCTTCATGAATTTGCTTCGTATTTCGACAATTGATCGTCAGGGTTATTGGCGCCGCATCGGCAGGAAATGTACTGGCTCGCGTGTAAACGTTCTGATTCTCATCATAGAAAATGTAGAGGGGTGAGGTCTCGCCGTCAGCGAGAAGCATTTCGATTGGAAGCCAAAACTCTTCACCAAAATCCTGCCCTTCGTCGATAACGATGGCATCGTATCGATCAGCCAGGATCTCAAGCGCATAGGCGAGTGCAATTGGGTAGTAGTGGTCCCAGAGGTCTTTTCCTGGGTAGGATTCCTTTGCTTCAGCAATTAGGTCTATTCCGCTCTCAGCTTGCGCCCGATCAACCAGATTTTTGCACAGCTTATGGAACCCGATCACCTCCAGGTTTTCATCACCTTCACAGACTCGTCTTAGATGTTCAGACAAAGGAACATTGTAGCAAGTCAGCAACGTCTTGAATCCTTCGCCAGCTAACCGCCTGGCTTTTTCTGTAGCAAGTACTGTTTTTCCGGTGCCTGCTCCGCCGCTAATGGCGACTCTTCGCTGCCGAGAGAGCAAATCCAGGATTTGGATTTGTTGTTGTGTCAGGCGAAGGCGCTCTTCTTCCTCGGTCGCGATCTTTGTGGACAGCAGAGGACGAGCCTCCACGACGCGAGCGAAAATGCGCCGCATCAATTGGACGCCAGACAAGCCCAATGGTTGCGAGCGGTCACTTTCTTCCTGATCTACCCAATAATCGAAAGCCCGCTCGACCCATTGCTCCAATTGGGGCAAATCCGAGCGATCACCAATAATCTCTGGCGGGGCTTCTGGACCTTGAAGGACTCTGCCGTCATCGACGTTCGGGAAGAATGCAGAGTGGCCAGCGATTACGCGACGTAAACGCAATTTCGGCCAATCTCTGTGCTCCCTCAGTTTCCGAATGATGTTGTATTTTCCAGTAGACGCCTGCCGAAAAGGGTTTGAGATGTCGTGAACGCGTCCGTCCTGGTCGGTAGATGTCCATTTTCCAGTACCTAAATCCGCGCGAATTCGGCCGCCCTTGACTTCAACAACTAGAAAACCTCGGTCTGGGTGGCAAATCAGAAAGTCAGCTTCGCCGTCATGAGCTTCGCCATCTGAACGAGCGATCCAGCTCACTGAATGAAAAACGCTGTACTCTGGAGGAAGGGATCTCTGACACGCCCGATAGAAGACCAACTCTCCCCTTGATTTGAAGGCGCTCTCGTCATTGCCGTAGTCGGGGTAGCAGGTGGCCATCGGAATCACTACTCAACCAATTCCATGCGGTTCATGTTGAAAGGTAGGTATTTTTTACCGTGGATCGTGAAGTCGATTGTGATTCTCGACGCGATCCCGAAATGTTGAACTTCAATGATTGTACCTTCTCCCCAATCCTCGACCCTGACTCTTCGACCGGGGATGAAGCGCGACTTAAGGTCTCCACCTTCCTCGTCGGCGACATTCCGCCAGACATAATCAAACCAAAATTCTGCCGCTTTAAAGAAGGGGTTCTGGATGGCGTGGATTTTTCGGATCTTGGGATCCAGCGCGTGCTCTACGACATACAGCCAGTATTCGTCGCCATATTCCTCCGCGTTCATTATCTGGGTACGCGTCAGTTTCACTCCCCGTTCAGTCCATTCCCCATCGAGCCCTTTCACTTCAATAAGGCGTTTCTCTCCAGAAGTTTTGGACCGGGATATGATGTCGTATCCAGGGTTGAAGTGGGGCATTCGCTCTACTGAACATTGACGGGTCACTTCGTACTCTATTGCAGTATTCATGGCGGCTTCGTCGATCGCCATGTTTCTTTCTTGTTGCCCCCTAGACCCATGAGATTGGTCGGCAGTTTCGTCGGACTGCGGAACGACATAAGACCGCATCCATTCTGTACGTCTGCTACCTGTCTTACGTTCCCCTGAATCAGAGCCGTCACCGTCCAAAGGCCTGTGTTTGCTCTCGCCCGTCTTCTCGTTGCTTGAGCGTCGCTCTGTTTCGGCTTCGCTCCGCCCGGTGCCTTCTCCAACATGGCTATCGTCATCAGTCTCAGAAGGAGGCGGGGCGTCCGTTCCCCCCGAGACGCCGGGGCCTGTATCTTGCTGATCTTCTTCGGCCTTTTCTTCACCTGCCGGCTCAGGTTCGCTTTCCGTTACTGCAAAAGCGTGGTCTGCGGAAATTTCGCCGAGGTCAGTCTCTTCGAATTCGGGGGCTCTCGGTTTTTCGTCGGATGGCGGGGTAAAGCCGGCTTGTTGCAATTGCTTGCGCGCTTCTTCTGCGGACGGAGCAAGCAACACATGATTGGCGCTGAGTGCGTACTGCCTGACATCAATGTTCTGGTCGCCTGGTATCAATGTCGAGAAAATCGCGCGTAGCGCAGGGATCCAGAACGTGTCGCCAAGGTCAAGGTGGAGGAAGAGCTTGTGGGCAGCACTGTCAAAAAGCACTGTCTCGCTCTTCGGGGTAGATACGATTGGCGGGTCTGTAAGGTCGAATACGGATCGGACCTGAATGTGATCAGTACGCGATACCTTGATCGAGTTGAGAGCGTCAAAAATTCTCTGACGGGCTTCCTTCCGAATTCCAGAGAAAAGCCAGAGCAGCAGATCTCGCCTTTCAGCAATGCGCTCCGTGGCTTCTTCGTCGGCAATTTCCTCTCCGAGGCGAATGGCCTCTAAATGAGTCACCGAAGAAAGTGGCTTTAGACCAAGCCAATCAAAAACCTCGCTATGCTCAGCGGCTGGATGGACCAAACGCCCATTCAACTCATCCCCGAAGGGTTCGGCCAGCCAAGGGCTGTCTCTAACGACAACCTCATCTGCAAAGGCAAGGCTCCCAGCGAGTGTCAGAAGGAAGGGGTGTTCCAGCAGTTCTTCAAGGAGGTTATGAGCCCTGCTAGGCGCTTCCCGCGCTTCAGTCGCAAGGGCATCCAGGCATATTCCATGGACTAATTGCACGTCCGTTGGCAGGGGGTCGGACCGGGTGCCAAATTCGTTGGCTATATCTACAAGGACGCCTGCGTAGGTGTCGCCATGTGGCTCCTCGGCGACACCCAGGAAATCGAACAGGTCTTTGTGCCGGTGCATCCAGTCCGGAGCTTGGAAACAATATCGGCTGAGACGCGGTCTGCTCCAAAATACTCTATTGGGCGCCACATACTTCTTAAGAGCGGAGCTGTAGATGCAATCTGTCGCGCGTAGCCTCTCTACGGAAAGAGGGTCTTCTTCTTCGAGAAGTTTTTCATTAAGGATCTGATATGCAAGTTCACTTGCCTCCTTGCCGCTTTGGGCGCAATGCGCGAGGTGCTCAACGATCACAGACGTGCCCGGTACCGCCGGCACTCCAAGGAAATCAAGGAAAGGGCCTGTTAGCGGTGCATTTCGGGTCTGTCGGACGGCAAGTACCGGAACCTGCGAATCAAAACCGGCCGCACGAAAAGGTTGGTAAAGCTCGTGGGGTGCATACCAAGCCTCTGTGTCTAAGGCGCTATCTTTTAATGCCGGTAGCCATTCTGTGTAACGAAGGCGTTGGATCTCGTCTCCGAATTCGTCCTCTCTATCCGCAATATTATCTTCATTGAATACTTGGAAAACGAACTGCAGCAGGTTCGACACGGCCCTTTGCGTGTTCTCCGAAGGGGCATGCTGCACGACCTCATCAATTCTATCGAGCGCGTGTTCTAGAGATGGTCGATGACGCATCCCCAATCGGGCTAGGAACGCCTGAACAACATCCTTTTGGAAGGGATCAAAGACAGATTTATCAACCCAGAGTGCATCCTGATTTCCGAGAAGCTCTGACAACTCTGGGGTTTTGAAGTAGCACTCTCGCGGACGGCGCATTTGTCCATCCTGCGTTTTGACGAGCGGCAGTTCTCTAAGAACTGCTCTCGTTTCATCGTTCTCAAGGAGCGAAGAGTGCGATGTTAGTTGGAGAAGCAACGCTATGTACTGATCGTCCGAAAGGCCTTCGACCAGTATCTCGGCAAGATGGTCTTTTACGTATGCTTCTAGAGTTAGTGTTTTGACTTTTAGTATATCGCGAAGAAATTCTTGCGATCGGTCATCGTAGTACCTGATGTCCAGTGTATCGAAACGACCCACAGGATCCTCGAAACCGCCGGGTAATACTGCTTCAGTGGGCTTCAGGTACCTACCGTGTCCGACGAGAATTGGAGAGCTGGCCACCGATGAAATATCTGTGATTCCCTCAGGTATGGGGTAAGAGGAAAGAAACCTGTAGAACTGTTTGATATGCTCGGGATCCGAGCCAAAAAAAGCTTCTGCAGTATTTTGATCTTTCACTCTTTCGGAGAGTTCAATCAGTAGCCTGTCAAAAGACAGCATATCGATGAGTTCATAGAGGTTATCAAACTCGCTGAACCATTGATCTACGAGAGGGAGTTCGCCGACATGTCTCTGGATTTCTGTGTTTTTGACTGACTGCGGAAGCCTGTAGAGGCCATCAATTGGTGCAAGAGCCGCATTAGCTTTTGGCACGAAGCGCACCTTTTGTAGGCGAGTGACAATGCCCGCTCCTACTTGTATGGTCTTGGAATCTTGGGGAAATAGAGAGTTAGTGACGGCCCAAAGAGGACGAACAATTTCTTCGATTGCTTTCTCGCTACCGGAAGTATCGGTATCAAGTTGGGATTGGTCCCAAATTTCCAGCGCGTCTACAACAGACCCAAGAGTAAGGCGCCTTGCTCCAAGGGCTTGTAAAGCGTTCTGATAGGGACGAAGAGTCCGATGCACCAAGTCGACGGAAATGTGGGTAAGTGCGCGTTCTTCGTCTTCAGTCGCTTCTCCAGGCGGGATCCGTCCCTTGTCGCAGCTGATCCAAAGTTCTCCGGAGGTCCACAAGATATCGGACCCACTAGCCTCTTCCTTAATCGCTTTCCAGAAACGCCCAAAATGGGCCGACTCCCTATGCTCAAACGCGTGGTCAATGAGTTTCCAAAGTTTGGCAGGGCCGAGAACACCGCAAAGTTGAGGCAAGTGTTGCGCGATCTCTCTTGCAGAGACTTCGAGAAGCATCTCGTTCCAGTGCCGTTCGTGCTGTTCCCCTGAGAGGACCAGGGCTTTTCTATTTTGTTCCGGGAAGAAGTCCGCATTTATGTGGCAGGGAACTGGTGATTCTTGTTCTGTCGGCAAATACGCAAACAGCCGGCCAGACCAGGTTTCATCCTCGGACAGGTTGAATGCAATTTGCAGATCTGTTTGTCGAGCCAGTTGCTCTATGGCCGGGTATTTCTCGCGCAGGGGCGCGGCTTTTGTTTCGGCCGAGGAGCGAAGCACATACCAATCTTCCAGACGGTTCTCAGGCACAACAGATAGCTGAATCTGGTTTTCGCCTACGTCTTTGCGCTTGACGTGTTTTACGACCTTGCCGCCTCGGATGATTTCAATAGAAGAGAGGTTGCGTAGGAATAAGAGGCAATCATTTGCGACCGAAATCAGGTCCGTTTGAACGGAATCCAAGTCGCTGGGGACTATTGCCGACGCACTTAGGGCCTCACGGATAGGGCTTTTTGCATCAAATGCCCACGGGAGCTCGAACTCGGATCCCTGCAGACCGTCGATAGGAGAAACGTGGTTTCGTTCTTCTAAAGGGTCGAGCTGAATTTGGACCCCTTGGGAGCGGATGATAGGAGTGTCGGTTATTTGATATACGGAAACAAAACCGATTCCGAACCGTCCGATCAGCGAAGGGTCACGATATTTGTTTCCGCTCCCGACGGTGCTTATTGCATGGAAGTCGCAAGCTTTTCGGGTGCCATCGCTAGGATCCCCATCAACTTCCCAAGGGCACTTAGCGTCTGTCCGACCGCAGCTTTGAAAACGCTCGTTATTCCAAACGCGCAGGCAATTGGGCTCTAACGAGAAGCGAATTTTGCTAGCGCCGGCGTCATCGGCATTTTGGATTATTTCCCGGGCCATAGAGTCAAATCCTTGGAGCCCGGTTAGAATTTGACGAATGTTGCCCAATAGGGGGGCTACATAGGGGATATAGCCTATAGGTGTTTGGTCATATGTCATACCTTAACGGCACTCCGGAACGAGCGACTGAGATGACGTGGCTGGCCGCTGATTGGACGGTTTCTCTTTCGCATTTTGAAACCGTTAAGATATTATTAGAAGACAATATTCCCCAAAACAGTGCTTAAAATTGGGCTGTTTGAGCTGCTCTCCGGAAGATGGACGGATTTGGGGGCGATTTAGGCTTCAGCCGTGGTCCCCTGATCTATCAGCTGGCCTGCTTCGATTGAGTGATCTAGTAGGTCCAATCCATATGCGATAGCGGCGTTGCATTCAGCTTCTGCCGAACTTGTCGCCAATGCGGCATGTGGCTGTCCATCAACTTAACAAACTTGGGCCCATGGTTGGGAACAAAGAAATGCAGCATTTCATGAAGCACAATGTATTCAAGACATTCAGGTGCTTTTTTCGCGAGGTCGAGGTTCAATCGAATGTTTCGAGCCGAGGGGTTACAGCTCCCCCATTTTGTCTTCATTCTTTGTATAAAAAGCTGACTGACCCGAACCTCCAACCGACTCTCCCACTGTGCGACTAAGTCTGACGCCTTTTCACGGAGGACGGCTCGATACTGCTCATCCATCAGCACGCGCAACCTTTCCTGTGAGACTGCCTTCGGCGATGAGATCACGATTTTTTTATGAGTTATGTCGACCTTTGATTTTCCTTTGGCGACACGCAATTCGAGCAGATATCGCTGTCCCCAAAGATAGTGACTTTCACGCTCCATAAATTCCCGAGGGGCTTCCCGCTCTTGCGCCACCAGTTTTTTCTGCTGTGCCTTGATCCAATCCAACTTCGAGATTGCAAAGACGCGAACCGTATCCAAGCTCATGCGCTCTGGCGCAGAAATCCGCACCCGTCCGGTAGGGGGGTAGACACTTAGGTGAACGTTCTTGATGTCCTTGAACTGGACATCGACCGATATGCCACCAAGCTCCAGGCGCTTCACCATCAGTATTCCTGGTTCGCCTTAAGAATTGAGAACACTTTGTCCACCTGAGCCTCATCCCCAAGAATCTCAAAAAGCGCAGCTTGGATTACCCGCTCTTTGGCTTGAACACCTCGCCAGCCATGCGGGCGCACATCTTTGACCTTGGCATCAATCTGCAAGGCCAACGCTTCATTATTCTCCAGATTATTGAAGAGTGCACGCTTGCCCGGCGTATCCAGGTTTTCAGACGTATCGTCCGGTTGTCCCGCTTCAGCCTTCCGCGCGATATCCGCAATGCGCTTCAGATACTCCTCATACTCGATGGCTTTCGCCTTTCGGTCAGCGATGATTTCATCAAGAAGCACTGAAATTTTCTCGTAATATGCCGGGTCGTTCAGGTGTTCCTTGATGATCTTGCTGCGAACGTTGTTTTCAATTGTCTCGGCAATCGCATCCTTGTTGCCCTTCAACCCACCCAGCTGCGACGCGATAGCATCTGCGATACCGGTTTTCACGATCAGCTCGACAAGGCTCATGTTGTCGAAGGGGGAAATTTTTCTGGGCTCGTCTGCTTCGATGTACGTGTCGATGAGGTGGCGCATATCGGCCTCATAGGCCTTCAGATCCAAGGTCTCGCCACTGGCCTTCTTGATGATCTCGCGCACATTGACGTACTGCTCGACCTGCCCCTTGATCCTGACAATATCCGCAGCCGAGTAGCCGGCCCCTTCCAACTCATCGGCGATATTGCCATAGGCGCGAATCAATGATGCCGTCGCTTTGTAGAGGGCCGAGCGTTGCGGCTCGCGTTCCTGAAGGTCTTCGGGTACTTCCGTGTTGCCGCAAAAATAATGGATGTGTTCCAGCTCGCCTTTCGGTGGCTCAACCGGCTCGCAAAGCAGAGCCAGCGCCTCAAGCGCAACGTCCAGCCGCTCCCTGCCCTTTTTCAGACGGTCTTGCAGCAACACGTTTGGATCGGACCCACCGTCTGTGTCATCCAGATCATCGGATGAATAAACAGCGATCGCGTTTTCAACCTTCTTGAACAGGTCTTTGTAATCGACGATGTAGCCGAAATCCTTGTCGTCTCCATCGAGGCGATTGGTCCGGCAAATGGCCTGGAAAAGGCCATGATCCTGCATGGATTTATCAATGTAGAGATAGGTGCAGGGCGGCGCGTCGAACCCGGTCAGCAGCTTGTCCACCACGATCAGCAGCTTCATGTTCGCCGGTTCCTTGGAAAACAGGGCCTTGGCCCATTCCTCATAGGTCTCGGTCTTGGTCATCCCCGGCTTGGCATCCACATCTTTCAGTAACTCGGTGTAGATGCTGTAGATGGCCTGCTTGTCGGTTTCGGTATTCGCGCCCGTTTCTTCCTTGGTGACATCCTGAGCATTCGGATTGTAGGACGTAATCAGCGCGCACTTGCCCTTGAACGGGGTTTTCTGGAACAGGGCAAAATACTTGCACGCCTCAAAGATGCTGGACGCGACAAGGATGGCGTTGCCCCGTTCGCTGGAGAGGCGCGGCTTAACGCTGAAGTCAAAAATGACGTCACTGACCACACGGTCCATGCGTGAGCGGGAACTGAGCACGCTCTGCATTGTGCCCCATTTTTTCTTCAACTCATCCCGTTGCCAGTCGTTCAGGCCCTTGGTCTTTGCCTCAAACCATTGGTCAATCTTGTCCTCTGACCCGAGCCTCTGGTCGATATCCCGCGCCTCATAGATCAGGTCGAGCACCACCTCGTCTTCAACCGCTTCGCTGAATTTATAGGTGTGGATGTACCCGCCGAAAATCTCCATGCTGGTCTGCTTGTCTTTTTTCAGCAGGGGCGTGCCGGTAAAGCCGACGAATATGGCATTCGGCATCATCGCCTTCATGGCGCGGTGCAGTTTGCCGCTTTGCGTGCGGTGGCATTCATCAACAAAGACATACAGCTCCCCCACCGTCTTGCTCGGCTGGGATTCCAGCTCCTTGATGAAGGCGTCAAAATCATCCACGCCCTGACGGCCAAACTTGTGCACAAGAGAGCACAACAGGCGGGGCGTCGGCTGGGCCAGTTGCCCCATCAAATTCCGCCCGCTACTTGTCCGCTTTATGGGTTCACCGGCATCGGTAAAGACGCGCTCGATCTGCTTATCCAGCTCATCGCGGTCGGTGATGATGGCAACACGAGCGTTCGGGTTGTTCTCCAATATCCATTTGGCCAAGAGCACCATGACGATGCTCTTGCCGGAGCCCTGGGTGTGCCAGATGATCCCGCCCTTACGCTGGCGAATATGCTCCTGCGCGGCCTTGATGCCAAAATACTGGTGCACACGGGGCAGCTTCTTCACCCCTCCATCGAACAGCACGAAGTCGTGCAACAACTCGATCAGCCGATCCTTGGCGCACATCTTTTCCAGGTACTTGTCGAGCTTGTAGCCCGCGTTATCGGCTTCATCTTCCTTCCATTTCAGGAAGAATTTTTCCTCCGTGCCGATAGAGCCATATTGCAGCCCTTCGGAATCGTTCCCCGCGAAGACAAACTGGATGGTGCTGAAGAACCACTCGTTGAATTCTGGCTTTTGGTTCGACAGATTCTGCCGAATGCCATCGCCAATGGAGACCCGGCTATTCTTCAGCTCCAGAATGCCCAGGGCGATACCATTGACGTAGAGCACGATGTCCGGGCGGCGTTCCAGCCCACCCTTCAACGTCACTTCCTCGGCAACGGCGAAGTCGTTCTTCTGTGGGTTATGCCAGTCGATCAGGTGAACCTTCTCTGTCGGCTTTCCTGCCTCAACCTTCACGTCCACACCATAACGCAGCAACGAGTAAACCGCCTTGTTGCGGCCATACAGGCTTTGCTTGGTATCGTTGGCGGCAAGGCGCAGTTGATAAAGGGTGGCGCTGATTTGTGCTGATGAGTAGCCCCGCCCGGTCAGGTATCGAGTCAGCAAGCCCTCTTCGAGATTGCTGTTGCTGGCGCGGTCAGACCATTCACCAAGGTAGGCATAGCCAAGCTGATCCTGAAACAGCTTGATGACGCGGTTTTGCGTGACCCGTTCGGCCTGTCCAACCTTGCTCATACCAGCCGTATCCTCCCTGTCAGCAGTTCCTGCATCATGCCTTGTTTGATCTGGCGGGCTTTGGAGAGTTTGGCTTCGTAAGAGAATATCTCCGAATCCATATCTGAAAGTATTGAAGCAATCGCACGCTGTTCATTGGGTTCCGGGACGGACAATTCAATGCTCTCAATAGTTCTAGCGTTTAGGCTAGGAACGCCGGAAGCCTCGTTAAATTTGTACCAATCGATAAGTAAAAATCTATAAAAGAAAAATTTTGCTATATTTCCTTTAATAAGCTCTGAGTAAAAGAGTGTATCAACAGTCCAAAAAGGTTTTTCGACATATTGTGGACGATCAATAGTTCCCTTCCGCCCTATTAAGACGGACGGCTTGTCATATAATGGTTTTTGGGCAGTCCCGATCTGTCCTCCAGTTGCCAAGATTGGATAGGGACCATCTGCGACTGCAACCTCGTGCTGACTTTTACCATGACGTATGCACAGACATGATCCAATCGCCTTATTTTTCCAATCCCCACTGAAGCCTGGCAGGCGGCGTTTGCCGGTGAGGAGTTCCTGCATTGCGCCTTGTTTGATGAGGCGCTTCTTGGCGATCAGCTTTTCCAGTCCCTCAATCAGTGCATCCGCATCGCTCAAAGCCTCGGCAATGGCATTTTGCTCCTTCCGGTCCGACGGAAGGTCAAA
Source organism: Nisaea sp. (assembly GCF_034670185.1). Taxonomy (NCBI): domain Bacteria; kingdom Pseudomonadati; phylum Pseudomonadota; class Alphaproteobacteria; order Rhodospirillales; family Thalassobaculaceae; genus Nisaea; species Nisaea sp. The sequence goes on along the minus strand of NZ_JAXMNY010000002.1, from coordinate 670,573 downwards.
GCAAATAGCCTTTAAGTCAGAGCTACTAATAGCTGGCAGGGCAGTTGATGAAACAATGTCGCCAAGCTTAAAATTTTGAAAATTTGAAAGTATAAGCTCTCGGGAAAAATTTTCATCTGAAAGAATGAAGCCCGCCATATTGTTGTCAAGGCAGCTCTCTTGAGAAACTAAACGTTTCCTCTCCAGAAAAATTGCTGCGCCAATCTTGGCAAACACAATCGTGCCGTCAGGAAATAAACGTGCACCAATTTTTCTACGAACATCCTTGTTAATATAATGGTTCGCGGTTTTTAAGACATACGAGTTCCCCTCCCTATTAAAGTCTGACACCTTGAAAAAGGGGTAATCCCCCGAAGCACTCCCTTGAACGGTTAACGGGAAACCTGATCCGCTTTTAAATGAACCGATGTCCGCGAGTCGTACCGACTGCCAGCCACTCGGAAGATGCTTCTCTGGTTTCACGCTATAAACCCCATCTTCTCTAGGTGGCGATTGACCTTCGCCTCCAATGCCGCAACCTCGGCCACGAGATCAGGCATTCGGGTTTCATAGCGTTCGGCGAGTGTGCGCACCCGCCCGGTCAAGGCTTGGCTGATGCGGTCCATCTCCCCATGGATCAATCCGTCAACCGTTGCCAGCCATTTGTCGTCCACTACCAGCGTCTTGATATCTGCCTCAGTCAGTTTGGGATATTGGGCATAGGCCCTGGCATCGAGGGCGGCCTCGGCCTCTTTCAACTGCTTCTTCAGGTCAGCCTCTTGTTTGGAGAGGGTGAGCCACTGGTTCAGGATTCCAGCTTCCTCCGCGGCTTCCTTGTCGCCCTTGAGTTCCTTTAACCGTGCCGTCACCGCACCTTTGTTGACCTTATCAAGTTCGGCAAAGGCACCGTCCTCGCCCCCGTGCTCCTCTTCCAGTTCCGTCATGGCTGCGCTGGCGGCTTCAAGCTCCGCCGTCAGTTCTTCGATCTTGGCCTGTTCGGTGGCGAAGTAACGGGAGACGATTAAGCCCTTGGGGATCAGGTCGCAGGTCCAGCCCTTATCCTTTTCCTTGCCCTTCTTGTCCTTCTCGATGATGCGGTAGGTCTCGGCCTTCCAGTCATCGGCGGCGATGAGGTAACAATCATCCTGCATCACATCGGACCAATAGTTCATCAAGTGCTGATAGACGTCGTATTTGTCGATCAGCGGTTTGCCGGTGTAGTGCGCCAGCAGATCTTCGGACAGGTCAAAGATCACCTCCTTCGGATTGCATCCCGTCGTCAGGCTTTTCAGCGTTGCCGATGACCGGTTGCGCCAGGTGTTGAACAGGTCGTTCATGCTGGCGATGAAGGTGGTGAATTCCGGGTGATTGTAGATGGTCTGTTTGATTGCAGCCTTATCGACCGTCAGGTCCATGTAGCCGGGGCGGTTATTGGCAAAGAGTGCCGCCTTCAGGCCGGGGCAGACATCCCAATAGGCATCAAGCGCATCGATGTCTGCAGTCGGGATGCCGCCTTTCAGATGGGCCTCGATATCCTGCTTGTCTTCCGTCTTCTGGCTGTCGATGTAGCGCGGGAGATTGAGATTGTAGTCGTTCTCCTCAATCTTCTCGTAAGGCACTATGCGAGAGAAGCCGGGGATGGCGATCTGCTTGTTGAACGCATCGACGATCTTGTGAATGTCCTGGCTGCGCAGGCGGTTCTTGGGGCCGTCCTTCATGAAGCCCTGAGCGGCGTCAACCATGAAGATGCCCTTGCGGGCGGCGGCGTCCTTCTTGTCGATGATGACGATGCAGGCGGGGATACCTGTACCGTAAAACAGATTGGCAGGCAGGCCGATGATGCCCTTGATGTAGCCCTTGCGGATCAGGTTGCGGCGGATGTCCGCCTCGGCATTACCGCGGAACAGGACGCCATGCGGCAGAATGCACGCGCCGCAGCCGGTGCTTTTGAGTGAGCGGATGATATGCAGCAGGTAGGCATAATCGCCCTGTTTGCCGGGTGGCACACCAAAGGAATCGAAGCGGTCATATGGGTCTTTGAGCGGGTCGAGCCCCGTGCTCCAGCGCTTGTCACTGAAGGGCGGGTTGGCGATGACAAAATCGAACTGCTTGAGCGCCTCCCCATTCTTGTACTTTGGATCGGCGAGCGTATTGCCCTGTTCGATAAGCGCCGTCGGGTTGTTGTGCAGGATCATGTTCATGCGGGCGAGACCGCTGGTGGCGGCGTCTTTCTCCTGCCCATAGAGCGTGAGTGCGGTACCTGCTTCGTCGCCCACTTTCAAAAGCAACGAGCCTGAGCCACAGGTAGGGTCATAAACGGTCGTGTCGGCTGACGTTTGGGCGGTCTTGATGCCAATGACCTGCGCCATGATGCGGCTGACTTCGGCAGGGGTATAGAATTGCCCCTTGCTCTTGCCGCTTTCGGTAGCGAAGTGCCGCATCAGATATTCATAGGCATCGCCTAGTATATCGTCGCCGTCGGAACGATTTTTTGAAAAGTCGAGAGCCGGGCGCTGGAATATGCCGATCAGGTTGGTGAGGCGATCAACCTTCTCCTTGCCGTCGCCGAGCTTTACGGAATCGTTGAAATCAGGAAAATCCGACTGCGAAAGCTGTTGGTTCTTTTCGGCCAGGGGAGCCACGATCTTCTTATTGATCTGGTCGCCAATGTCGGATGTGCCTTTGAGCGCCACCATGTCGGCGAAGCCAGCCCCTTGGGGAATGGTGATAGGGGCATAGGGAACACCGGCATATTTGTCGCTAATATATTTGATGAACAGAAGCGAGAGCACATAGTCCTTATACTGACTGGCATCCATGCCGCCGCGCAATTCATCGCAGCTGGACCAAAGTGAGCTGTAGAGTTCAGATTTCTTGATTGCCATACGCCAGTCATTCCCATCGTTTCTTCTGATCGGGGCTTCCACCAGGTCAATGGGCCCGGAATCTCTGTGCCACTGTATCAATATCCAGACGTCAACCGCTTTAAGAACTTGCCTAATCCGGTACTCCGTCTGAAGGCCGTCTAGTGCGATAAAGCTCCTTCAAATGGATCAGAGCCTATAGCTGTCCAACATGGCAGCGATAAATTTCAGACATACTGAGACCGATAATCCCGAAAGGCTTTTTCGAACGACCCACGAAGGCGAATCTCCATGTCGCGGTCCATCGGCGATAGTCCGATTTCATATTCTTTGTTGTGCTTGGAAAACAGGCGAGCGACCGACTGCGATGCGCGGGTCGCGATGAAATAGCGTTCGCCATTCTGGATGTCATGGATAAGGCCCAGAAATGATCGCCCCAAAGGAATTCCCACTGTGGATTGAATATAAAATTTGCATTCAGCCGTCAGTACGACCTTTGTACAGCGAGGGTGGACATTGTTGGCGCGGCAAGTGTCAGCTTCGCTCTTGTACAAGACCGCAACGTCACATTCGTGCTTAACTTTGGACCGTCCGGAGACGTAAATCCCGACATGCGCTTCCAGATCCGGGCAGCGCGGGAATTGAATAAGGGCGTAGCAATATGGATTTGCGTTAGAGGCGATGCCGGAGGGTTGGGTTCTAAACCAGAATTGAGTTGCTGGATTGCCGTCGGGCCCTCGGAGCGAAACAGTCGCGCCCTCATGTTCTGCAGCCTCGAGGACTAGCGACCAGACATAGTTTTCATAGAGATCATTGCCAGCAGATGCTGAAGATAAATTGGTGCTCGGTACTGCGCCCAAAGACGTTGCAATCTGATCCCACAAATCATCCTCGATCGCCATCGGCATCCTCCTCATTTTCGAACGCGATCAAGAGCGGGCGTCTTTTCAAGTCAAGCTCCTTTAGGAGGCTATTCAGGTTGCCTGCAAGCGGGCGCAAAGACTGACGGGCCCGAGCGATATTGTTTCTGGTCAGTTCTATTTTGGGCTCCCTTTTTTCCTGATCGCCTCGGCCTGCAATTTTGATGACTATTTCTGCTTCTCGCTCTCCATCGATGCTGCCGAAACGAGCAACGGTATCCAGAAGTCTGGAAGCCATTTTCACCGGTGAGACAAATGCCAATGCCAAGGCTTCCGCCGTCATATCAAGTGCTTCGGACGAGCTGTATGGTTCGCTGCCCACAAGAGAGGCGCTGGATTGTGTGCGAGACCGATCCTGACCGGTAATACGGTCTTGGCCGTCGCTCTCCTTTACCTTCACGCTTCGCATTATGGGGCGGCCTTCGTCGATCTCGGATTGAATGAGATCCAAAACCTCATTCACCCGTTGCCATGCAGGCTCGTTTCTATGATCCCGAATAGTTTGCGTTAGTGCGCCGAGCTGACGCTCCGCTTCCTCTTCACTTGCTGCCATCCGCCAGTCTCCGCCCAAGCTTTCCCGTCCCCAATATCCATTAAATACATACGTCTAAAGTAGCAAGGGATGAAGTTAACTAAGCTTTTGCACGTTTTTAGGGCGATTTCGGATAGCATTTTAGGCGGCTAATGTTGGATCGAAGCGTCATCTCGTTGGCGCCAGAAGGAGCTGTGGGCTGCCTTTTAGGGTTTGAGCACGGCGGCGATGCCCATGGATTTTGCCAGCGCTCTTTCTTCACGTTGCAAGGGCAATTCTGGAAGCCTGGTTCGGCCGCACCGAAGCCTTGTGAGTTTGGCTCTGAGAAGCGTTCTGTCGTTCAGTTCCAGAGGCGAGTTTCGCAGGAGAAAATCAGTTTGATTTTAGGATGAATTGGTGGACGCCCGGCCATTATTAGGCCCTACAGGACGCGATGTTGCCGGTTTGTATGTTCTTCGATTAATCTGAAGGCGCTTTGGCGGGCATCAAAGATGCGGGTTTACCCTGAATTTATGTGCTCGTTCGGAGCGTCCGCTCCCAGCGGATCCGAGACTATCGCCGCCCCACACTTAGGGGAGTTCGGGGAGCAGGGTAATGGGTCTGTTGCGTAGCCTGATGCGAGTCCCTTACACGCTCGCTCGTGGCATCGGACATTATTTTCCTCAAACGCTTATTGGTGATGTATGCCCGGGAGGAGCTTGGGTCTCCTTGGTCTGATGTTCTCTGTCGGACTTTGAGTGTTGTTGCTGGAGCGATTAGCCAGCAGCCCAACAGCCACCGAAATTCGAGCTGCTGCTTCCGCCATGCTTCCGCAGCCGATAATCAGAACGCGTTTAGTATGATAAGTTATTGAAAAGTTTGGCGCACCCGAGAGGATTCGAACCTCTGACCTCTGCCTTCGGAGGGCAGCGCTCTATCCAGCTGAGCTACGGGTGCATACCGTGTGCCGGGCGGAAGCCGCACGGCTGAGCGACCGGAAACTACCCTCGGGCGCATTTGGGCGCAAGGGGGAAAGCGCGGGTCTGTTTCAATCCTCCTGATGGCAGAATACGGGGAGCGGGCGCGCGTCGTTCGCGTGCGGAATTTCCGCCCCGCTCGGCAATGCCGCCGTCGGATCGCCGAGCCAAGCGGCGATGTCGGCGCTGACCCGGTCGCCTTGCAGGTCCCGGAACAGCATATGATAGCCGTCCTCATACAGGGCGAGGCGCCAGTGCCGCCCATCCGTGCCGCCATTGGGAAGGGTCTCCAGCATGCGGCAGGTAGGGCCGCGCGGGATGATGCCGTCCTGCTCGCCATAGAGCACCAGCAGCGGGACGGAGAGGCCGGGTGCTGACGCCAAGGCTTCGTCCATCAAGCCGCTTAGTCCCCAGGCGGCTTCGATCCGAGTTTCCTTGATCATCATCGGATCGCGGGAGAGCCGGCGCAGCATCTCGATATTATCGGAAGGCGGGCTCGGCAGGCTTTGCGGCCGGACACGGATGCGCGGCGCAATGTGAGCGGCCAGTGTCAGGGTGAAGCGCTTCCAGGGCGCCATGGTGCTGCGGCCCCAGACGGCGGGCGCGGAGAGTATGGCGCCATCCAGCCGTGGCGGGCTCTCGCCGGCGAGGGCCGCCATGATCACGGCCCCGCCCATGCTTTCGCCGAGAGCGTAGATCGGGAGCTTCGGATAGCGCGCGCGCAGCAGTTCGGTGACCGTGTAGAGATCGCCTGTCATCGCTTCGGTTCCGGGCCAGTCCCCGCGCATGGACGTGCCGCCGAAGCCGCGCTGATCGTAGGCGTAGACCAGCAGGCCGTGTTGTGCGAGCAGAGGGCCGAGATCGCGATAGGCGCCGGAATAATCGTTGAAACCGTGCAAGGCGACGACGGCGGCGCGGGGTGCTTCTTCCGGTGCCCAGCGCTGGTAGGGCAGTTCCGCTCCATCCTGCATGACGAACGCATCGTCAAGGACAGCGGCCGGTTGGTGAGCTTCAAGTCGAGGGGCGATGCCGGGCGCACAGCCGCCGAGCGCGAAAAGAATGACGGCGAAAACGGCGCGCCACGCCGCCCCTGATCCGCTACGCCGCATGAAAGCGGTCAGTCTCCGGATCGTTGCTGGTGAGGGCGAGGAAAATGTCTTCGAGGTCGCTCTCGTCGGTGCTGATGTCCTGGATGTGGAAATTCGCGGCTGCCAGCGCGCCGAGAATGCGGGCAATCGGGCCGTCGCTCTTGCGGAACGTAAACGTCAGCTGGTTTTGCCCGGTGATGGATACGGAGAAAGGCTGGAGCGGCTGCGGCAGCTTGTCGGAGTCCTCCGGGAGCGTTTCGGCAACAGTGACCGTGACCGATTTGACATCGATCCGCTGCATCAGGTTTTCCTTGGTGTCGCAGGCAATGACCTCACCGTGATTGATGATGGCGATGCGGTCGCAGAGCTCTTCGGCCTCTTCCAGATAATGCGTGGTCAGCAGGATGGTGACGCCACGCCGGTTCAGCTCGCGGACATTGTCCCAGAGCTTGCGGCGAAGCTCGATATCGACGCCTGCCGTGGGTTCGTCCAGCACCAGGATCGGCGGGTTGTGCACCATTGCCTTGGCAACCAGCAGACGCCGCCGCATGCCGCCAGACAGCGAGCGGGTATAGGCATCGGCCTTGTCGCCGAGCTCGACCAGGTCGAGAATCTCCTGGGTCCGCCGCTCCGCCTTTGGAACGCCGTACAGCCCGGCCTGGAGGTCGAGCAGTTCGCGCGGGCTGAAGAAGGCGTCGATATTCAGCTCCTGCGGCACGATGCCGATCGCAGCCCGGGCCTGACGCGGATCCTCGTCGATATCGATGCCCCAGACTTTCGCCGTTCCGGCTGTCTTGTTCACCATGCCGGCGAGGATATTGATCATGGTCGATTTGCCGGCGCCGTTCGGGCCGAGCAAGGCGAAGATCGAGCCGCGCGGGACGGCAAGGTCGATGCCTTTCAGGGCATGTTTTTGCCGCGATCCACCGGCTTTGCCATAGACCTTTTCAAGGCCTTTGATCTCTAGCGCGAGCTCGGGAGCAGACTGGGACGGCTGTGAACGTGTCGACACGGGAGCAGACCTTATACAGGCGATTGAAAATACGCGGTGAGCGGCTATTATCTCCCGGCATTCCGGGAACGGAGGCTACGCTCAATATAGGTACCGGTGCGGAGAAGGACCAGTCAGATGGCAAAACCGTTCGAAGTGATCACTGTTTCGGAGAAGCGTGTTGCCTGTGACGGCGGCAAGGGCGCGCTCGGCCACCCGAAGGTTTTCCTCACCATCGGCGACGAGGGCAAGGTGACCTGCCCCTATTGTTCGCGTGAGTTCGTCTACAGCGCGCCGGTGCAGGGCGAAAGCGCGGCCTGACTAATGGAGGGCGGCAGCCTTTATGCCGCTTCCGGGGTTTTTCCGGTAACCTTCCAGTAAGTGTTATTTTCGATTTTCTTGAGGGCGTAGCAACGTAGTTCTCCGCGAGCGGAGGACGCCGCGACTTTCTCGAAGCCGGCGGCTTCGAGTTTGGCGGTGAGCGTCTTGGCGGTGAAAGCCGTGCGGTGCGCCATGAAGCTGTTGCCGCGCGCAATTTCCCAAGAGGCGCCGAACAGCATGTCGAGCCCCATGATATCCGTCATTCCGTCTTGGGTGTTCGTGGAATAGAGCTTTTTCTCAGGGCCATGTTCCAGGATCGCGCGGCAAATGGCGTCCAGGTCCGGTGTCCGGATCACGGCAAAACCTGTATCGTCCAGTACCCGGTAAAAATTCGAAAGACAGCCCGGTACTTCGTGGAGCTCGAGATGTTCCAGATTGTGCTTGGAGAACAGGTAATGGGTGGAGCCGTCCGGAATGGTAGAGAGAGTGCGGATATCGTCGATTACATCCGGATTCACACCAGGATCGATATCCACTCTGACCTCACGCCACTCATTCTCGAAATCGAGCGGCGGCAGGGCTTCCTTGCTCTGACGGCCGCATCCAACATGAAGCAATGTCTTCAATTCAGTCGATCCCATGATTGAATGCTGTCTCTTTGCTGATTCTGGAACGAATGATGAATACAGCCGCTGGCGTTGCCTTTCAATCGCCGTTCTTTACATCGCTTTGCCGCAGTCCCGCCAATTCGCTTGTCATGGGCACCGCCGTCGCTAGACTCTCTCCGCAGCCGCCTCCCGAAGCTCGTCCCTGGATCCCTTGATGACCGACATAGCCGCGTCCGATATCCCCAGTGCCATTTCCGACACAGAAAACCATCTCTATCTGGTGGACGGCTCTGGTTATATTTTCCGCGCGTTTCATGCCCTGCCACCAATGAACCGATCCGACGGTACGCCGACTAACGCGGTGTTCGGCTTCACCAACATGCTGATGAAGCTGGTCGAGGATCTTGAGGCGGATCATGTGGCGGTGATCTTCGATACAAAACGGCTGACCTTCCGGAACGATATCTATCCCGCATACAAGGCCAACCGGGACGAGCCGCCAGAGGATCTGCGCCCGCAGTTTGCGCTGATCCGCGATGCCGTTCGGGCCTTCAATGTACCCTGCCTGGAAATGGAAGGCTATGAGGCGGACGACCTGATCGCGACCTATGCCTTGCAGGCGAAGAAAAAGGGCATGCGGGTCACCGTCGTCTCATCCGACAAGGATCTGATGCAGCTGGTCGATAATGGTGTCGACATGTTCGATCCGATGAAGAACCGGGCGATCGGCCGGGCTGAGGTGATCGAGAAATTCGGCGTTGGTCCCGAGCGGGTGGTCGACGTGCAGTCTTTGGCCGGTGATTCGGTCGACAATGTGCCGGGCGTTCCGGGGATCGGCATCAAGACGGCGGCGCAGCTGATCAATGAATATGGCGATCTCGACACGCTGCTGGCGCGGGCGGAGGAGATCAAGCAGCCGAAGCGGCGACAGAACCTGATCGAGTTCGCGGATCAGGCACGGATTTCCCGGGATCTCGTCCGACTGAAGGACGATGTAGAAGTGATCGAACCGCTCGAGCGGCTTACGGTGGAAGATCCGGACGACGCCACCGTCCTCGCCTTCCTGAAGGAGATGGAATTCAAGCGACTGATAACCCGGTTCGAGTCGGAGCTGGCGGACGGCGCCGCCGCCTCGTCCGCGCCGGGCGCGGCACCGGCGGAAGGCTCGGTCGGCTCTCCCAATCCGGTAGGCGATGTCAGCTATGACCTTGTGCAGGAGGTCGCCGATCTGGAGCGCTGGATAGCGGCTGCCCATGCTGATGGCGTTGTTGCCGTCGATACCGAAACGACCTCGCTCAACGCTATGCGGGCGGATCTGGTCGGCGTCTCGATGAGCATTGTTCCGGGTAAGGCCTGCTACATTCCGTTGGGGCACACAGAGGGAGAGGCACAGGGCAATCTGCTCGGGGGCTCGGATGGTGGCGAGGACGGCCCGAAACAGATCCCCCGCGATGAGGCGTTGGCTCTATTGAAGCCTCTGCTGGAAGACCCGTCGGTCCTGAAGGTGCTGCACAACACGAAATACGATGCGCTGGTGCTGGCGCGGGAGGCCAATGGAAGCATCGCGCTGGGTCCGGTGGACGACACCATGTGCATGTCCTATGTGCTTGAAGGCGGGTTGCACGGGCATGGTCTGGACGACCTGTCGGAGCTGCATTTCGGCCATACCAACATCAAGTTCGCGGATGTCTGCGGCAAGGGGAAGGCACAGATCCCGTTCTCCGAAGTCTCCCTCGAAAAGGCGCTGGATTACGCGGCTGAAGATGCGGACATGACGATCCGGCTGCACCGCAAACTGCGCCCGGAATTGCCGAAAGCGGGCCTGCTGACGGTTTATGAAACTCTTGAGCGGCCGCTGATCCCGGTGCTGGTCGGCATGGAGAAGGCGGGCATCAAGGTCGATCCGCAGATCCTGCGCGCCATGTCGAAGGATTTCGAGAAGCGGCTGGAAGAGCTGGCGGTGCAGATCCACGAGCTGGCGGGGGAGGAGTTCAAGATCGGCTCGCCCAAACAGCTTGGCGAGATCCTGTTCGACAAGATGAGCCTGCCCGGCGGCAAGAAAGGCAAGACCGGCGCCTATGCGACCGGTGCCGATATCCTGGACGATCTTGCTGCACAGGGACACGATCTGCCGGCCCGGGTGCTCGACTGGCGCCAGCTTGCCAAGCTGAAATCGACCTACACGGACGCGCTGGTCGAGGCGATCAATCCGGAGACGGGGCGTATCCACACCTCCTACTCCATGACCGGAGCCAGTACCGGGCGTTTGAGTTCAAACGACCCGAACCTGCAGAACATTCCGATCCGCTCGGAAGAGGGCCGGAAGATCCGCACCGCCTTCGTGGCCGAGCCGGGGCACAAGCTGCTGGCGGTGGATTATTCCCAGATCGAGCTGCGGCTGGTTGCCGATATCGCGGATATCGAAAGCCTGAAACAGGCTTTCCGCGATGGCATCGATATTCACGCCCAGACGGCGTCGGAAGTCTTCGGCGTGCCGCTAAAGGACATGGACCCGACCACCCGGCGCAATGCCAAGGCGATCAATTTCGGCATCATCTACGGCATTTCGGCTTTCGGTCTCGCCCGTCAGATCGGCACCGAGCCAGGTGTGGCGAAGAAGTATATCGACGCCTATTTCGAGCGTTTCCCGGGCATCCGCGATTACATGGACAAGACCAAGGCGGCGGCGCGGGAAGACGGCTATGTCACCACCCTGTTCGGCCGGCGTATCCATATCCCGGGCATCAAGGACAACAATCCGGCCCGCCGAGCCTTCTCCGAGCGGGCGGCGATCAACGCGCCGATCCAGGGCTCGGCTGCCGACGTGATCAAGCGGGCGATGGTGCGCATCGGTCCGGCGATGAAAGAAGCCGGGCTGAAGGCGACGATGCTGCTGCAGGTGCACGATGAATTGCTGTTCGAGGTGCCGGAGTCGGAAGTCGAGGAGACAACGGCCCTGGTCCGCAAGGTGATGGAAGGTGCCGCCGAACCGGTGGTGGAGTTTTCCGTCCCGCTGGTGGCCGACGCCGGTGTGGGCGACAGCTGGTCGGACGCGCATTAATATTGTGGTCGAGTGACGTTGGATACCGGAGGGCACATGAGCGAGGCCGCGAAACCGAAACGCACGGCAAGTCCAATCCCCGTTCGGGTTCGTCAGGCGGAGGAGCGGGACAAGGACCGTCTGGTCGAGATCATGGACGCCTGCTGGGAAGCGACCTGGATGCCCTTCATGCCGCCCGCCGTGCCAGCGCGTTACCGGAACGAAAATCTCGGCCGGGCCTTTGTCGAAAACGCCTGGCACACCTGCCGGGTGGCCGAAGCGGAAGACGGCAAGCAAGGCGTGGTCGGCTTCTGCTTCCTGCTTGGCAATGAGATGAAAACCCTGCAGGTGCTGCCTGACCTGCAACGCCGCGGCATCGGCCTGGCGCTGCTACAGGATGCCGAGGCCTGCATCGCCAAGGCCGGACATGACCACGTGCATGTCGAAGCCGATGTCTTCAACGCGCGCGCGGCAGTGTTTTACCATGCCATGGGCTACGAAGAGACCGGCCGGATCGACAACGATATCCTTGGCTACAAGGTTGCAACGCATGTGTTCCGGAAAGATTTAGGCTCGTAGCGTTAGAGACGCCCGGCATCTCATCAAAAGAGGCGCGCAGCCGTGCTTAAAACTGGCGCTAGAGAGGCGTATTCAGCCACGCTTCCGCCGCTTCCGTCTCATCCAGTGAGAACCCCTTCATCTCCAGCCCAGGAATGAGTGCGCCTTCGATATCGGCTGCTTTGCGGAGCCAGGTTTCGTCGCTGAGCACGGCGCAGCGGTCGAACTTGCCGAGCATGCCGAAGAGCTTCGGCAGATGTCCGAGTTTCACTGCGATGGCGCTGAGAGAGGGCCAGGGGAAGTGGTGCAGGCGGTAGAGCAGTTGGCCATGCTCGATACCTTCTGATTTCTCGATCAGCTCTTCGATAGCGCTGCGCATGGTGTCTTCGTCGATGGAGGTGCCATCGAATTCCATGTCTATCCGGTTCGGTGCGGTTTTCGTGATCTTGATCATCAGGGGCCTCCGGTCCGTCTGGTCTGAACTGCATATGGGGACGGTGGGGGCGGAATGGTATCCACCCGGACGTCATCCCGATGAAAATCGGGATCCATTTCTCCGGCAGCGCTATGGCTTCCGACTTTCGTCGGAATGACGGTTTGGTCAAACAGCCCGCTTAGTGCTGGAAGTTCTTACGATCAGGCGCCGCTTGGAGCGTGGCTCGCCTGCTTCAATCTCGACGCTATGACTGACCCAGCAATGAGCGGGTCCAGGTAGGACAAATTTCACAAAGAGGCGGCGTATGCGTTTGGTGACTACTGAAGAACTGCAAATGGAGGCTTGTCGCCGTGAAACAAATTCTGAAATGGATATCTGCACCGCTGTTTTCCATCTTTCTGCTTGGAGCCGTAAGTGGGGAAGCTGATGCCGTGGTTCTCAATTATAGCTCAAGCTGCGCTGTTAATGATCGCGTGACCATCCAGATCGGAGACGAACACACATGGCTGGAACTCAGCACCGGTGGTCCGATTGATTCCCTGGCCACCGTAAGAGTGGACAACCGTGGTTTTTTCAACGTTCAACAAGGTCAATCCTCCTGCCTGATTGACCTGACAAACAACGAGCTACGGCAGTTACATCTCGACGGGGAGTATTATTGTTATGGCGCGCGAACCAATGGATCGGGCCTCGCAACCGTTGAATTAGAGCTTCATACCGGTCCGGTTCCTAATGCCCCCGGTCCATGTCATTCCCGGTCCATGTGATTGAAGAGCTTCGCTTATGAGAAGCGAGCCAAAGCCTAACACAGATTGAATACTACAGGCGGCCGCTGGCCGCGTTCCAGCTGTTTAAACTGCCATTCAACCGGCGATGCGACTTGGTGGAGAACGAAAATAGAAAAGGCCGCCCAATGGGCGGCCTTTCGATAATTTTGTGAACCGTCGCGCTTACGCGGCGGCCTTGACCCCGGCTTCGATCACGGCAGCTTCGACGTATTTCTCGAACTGCTTGAAGTTCTCCTGGAAGCGGGCGCGGAGGTCCGAAGCGGTGGCGTCGTAGCCTGCCTTGTCGGACCAGCTGTTGCGTGGGTCGAGCACGTCCGACGGCACGCCTGGGCAGCTTTCCGGTATGAAGAGGCCGAAATGCGGCTCCTGTTTCACCGGCACGTCATCCAGTTTGCCGGCGAGCGCGGCCCGAACCATGGCGCGGGTGAAGGCGATCTCCATGCGGTTGGCGCCGCTGCCGGCGCGGCCACCCTGCCAGCCCGTGTTGACCAGCCAGCAGGTCGCGCCGTGCTGGGCGATCCGTTCGCGTAGCATCTCACCATAGACGCTCGGATGGCGCGGCATGAAAGGGGCGCCGAAGCAGGTGGAGAAGGTTGCCTGCGGATCGTTGCCGAGGCCTTTTTCCGTCCCGGCCACACGGGCCGTGTACCCCGAGAGGAAGTGGTACATAGCCTGTTCCGGGGTCAGCTTCGAGATCGGCGGCAGCACTCCGAATGCGTCCGCTGTCAGCATCATGATGTGCTTCGGGTGGGCGGCCGTGCCGGACAGGTCCGTGTTCGGAATGAAGTGGATTGGATAGCAGGACCGGCTGTTCTCGGTCAGGCTGCCGTCGTCGAAGTCGATTTCCCGGGTTTCCGGGTCGTAGACCACGTTTTCCAGCACCGTGCCGAATCGCTGCGAGGCGGCGTAGATTTCCGGCTCTGCTTCTTCGGACAGCCGGATCACCTTGGCGTAGCAGCCGCCCTCGAAATTGAAGATGCCCTTGTCGGACCAGCCATGCTCGTCATCGCCGAGCAGGATACGGGTGCCATCGGAGGACAGCGTCGTCTTGCCGGTGCCGGAGAGGCCAAAGAAGATCGCGCTGTCGCCGTTCTCCGAAACATTCGCCGAGCAATGCATCGGCATGACGCCGCTGTCCGGCAGCAGGTGATTCAGGATGCCGAAGATCGACTTCTTGATCTCGCCCGCGTACCAGCTGCCGCCGATGACGACGAGGCGTTTGTCGAAATTGACCAGGATGAAGGTCTCGGAATTCAGCCCGTCCGCCTCGCCCGCCGCCTGCAGGCCGGGAGCCTGGAGCACGGTGAACTGCGGCTCGAAGCCGTTCAACTCCTTGCGCTCGGGGCGCCGGAACATGTTCTTGGCGAAGAGATTGTGCCAGGCGGTCTCGGTCACCACGCGCACCGGCAGGCGGTAATCCTCGTCGGCGCCGGCATAGCAATCGAGCACGTAGCAGTCGCGGCTCTGCATGTATCCGGCGAGGCGCCGGTGCATTTCGTCGAACAGCTCCGGCGTGCAGGGCCGATTCACCCCGCCCCAGTTGATCTGGTCATGGACCGACGGTGTGTCGACGATGAATTTGTCCTTGGGAGAGCGGCCGGTATGCTTGCCTGTCTCGACCGCAAGTGCGCCGCCGGGGACGATCTGGCCCTCGTCATTGCGGATTGCATGTTCGTACAGTTCCGCCTCGGAGAGGTTCCAGTAAGCGGTTCCGAGATTGAACAGCCCGTGCTGCTCCAGATCCTGCGCGGATCGTTCCTGGCCCATGTGACTCGTTTCCTCGATCTAGCTTCTTCTAACTCGGCGCGGAATTTTTAACTCTTCTATGCGGTCCCGCTCCGCTTGGGTCGGAAATTGTTACGGGTCTGTTTCAGTGATTGCAACCGCCCGGGCGGCGGTTTTCACGAAAAAGTGCCGATTAGTCCGCGTCACTCTGCCGCGCGCGCTTCACCAGAGCGACGAGAGCCTTGCGAGTCTCGTCCGCATCGCGGACCGGTGCATCGTAATCGAGCCGGGCAACATCTCCGCCCGATCGCAGATCGCAGCCTTCAGCATCGCAGCCCGTCATTTCCCAGCCGTCGCCATCGCGGCCAAGCAGGACAGAGGCATAGAGCTGGTTCGCGTCGGCATGATCCTCGTTCATGTGGGCGACGATCCCGGCTTCCGCTTCTTCCAGTTCCGGCGCCCGCTCGGACAGGATGTCCACCGCCTCGACCCAGTGGATCTTGCCGAACCCGGCGACGATATGCGCCCGCTCGACACTCACCCGATAGAAATTGAAATCCTTGAATTCGGCAAACATGCGGGCGCTCGGATGGTGACGCAGATAGCGTTCCGCCATGCGGTCGTCGTCGATCTTCTCGATGCGTCCGAGCACGGAGGCGCGGGCGCCGGTCAGCGGCTCTTCAAGGCCGCCGGTGCCGTCGAAAAGCAGGCAGACACGGGGATCGGCTTTCAGGTTCGTCGTGTGTTCGGCGAGGTCGGACAGCAGCAGCAGCGGGCTGCCGTCTTGATCGACCGCAGCCATGACGAGAGAGCCATAGGGCCAGCCGTCCTTCTCCGCCATTCCGGTGGAGAGCGTCGCGCGGTCGAGAGAGCGCATCAGGGCGCGGATTTGCGCTCCGGGGGAGAGCTCGCGGGTTTCTGCTTCGCTCATTAATAGTAACTCCGCAGGATAGTCGTTAATCTGCAAACATAGAGGGAATATCTGCATCAAATTGCTGTCTTCAGTCCAGTCTCCGATGTATTACCCTTGGCTACGAGGGGCTCTGGTCAACCGGATGTGCCAGGCGCGCTGGTCACTATGAGCATATAAACAGTCAAACTGAGGCACGGTGTAATTTAGTGTCTGATGAAGGATGAAGTTTAAGTTTTTGATTAAGAAAAATATTCTCATGATTACGGGTGTGCTGTTTTTGTGCAGCGTCGGGACGTTGTTCGCTGGGGAGGCCCCTACGGAGAGCAAGGCGGCCAATATCTACAATCCCGCAAACGAGCGGCCAATGTATGGCGGCGTCAAAAAGACTGCTGACATGCTGGCCGCAGATAATGCCTTCCGTAAGAGAGTTCTGGAGATGGGCTTCACGGATGAACAGGCCTATGCGGCAAGTATCAAGCTTGGCTGGAAGTATTTCCATTCCGGTAAGGTTCGCACTGCGATCAAGCGCTTCAATCAAGCTTGGTTATTAATGCCGGAGAAATCGGGTGCTTATCACGGTTTCGCTTTGGTCCGGGTGGTGCAGCAGGCCTCACTTTCGGAAATCGATCAACTGTTCGAAATGGCACTGAGCAAGAAAGACCTCAGTGCCGGGACGTTGTCCGATTACGCTCGTTTCCTGAACCTCTCGGGTCGTTCTCGTCAGGCGATCACCCAGGCTGAGAGGGCCCTTGCTATGGATGGCAATGTTTATAACGCCCGAAATCAGATGGCGGCCGCCTATCTTTCGCTCGGTGAGCGTGCGCTTGGATGCGAATGGGCCCGGCGGGCCAGATCAGCCGGTGAGTCGTCTGTGCCGGAAGCCGAATTTCAGGCTACTTGCGGTGATTGAGGCTCGGCAGCAGAGCGTATTTGCTTAAATTGGCGTGCCGCCGAGATATTGCCGCAAGTATGTCACAGCTCTGCCGTAATCCGGCATCATTGAAGCAGCTGGAGAAGATCGCACGCACCGGTCCGGCTGGTCCCGGAGAGCAGAAGTGTGCAAAATCGGGGACGCCGTATTCCGGCGGAAAGGGTTGCAGACATGAATACGATTGCGCTGGTCGATGACGACCAGAATATTCTCACCTCTGTTTCCATCGCGCTTGAGGCCGAGGGTTTCGAGGTGCGCACCTTCAAGGACGGTGAGGAGGCACTGCGCGGGTTGACCCAGCGACCGGTGGATCTCGCCATTCTCGATATCAAGATGCCGCGTATGGATGGCATGGAGCTGTTGTCACGCCTGCGCCGCCAGAGCGCGCTGCCGGTGATCTTCCTGACCTCGAAGGACGACGAGCTGGACGAGATGCTCGGCCTGAAGATGGGCGCCGATGACTACATCACCAAGCCGTTCTCCCAGCGTTTGCTGATCGAGCGTATCCGGGCTCTGCTACGGCGTCAGGAACTGGCCCAGGACGAGGCTAACCCGGCCAGCGATTCCGTACTCGCGCGCGGCGATCTGATGATGGATGGCTCACGCCACCTCAGCGCCTGGAAAGGTCGTCCGGTGCCGCTGACCGTGACCGAGTTCCTGATCCTGCGCTCACTCGCCACCCGGCCAGGGCACGTCAAGAACCGGGATCAGTTGATGGATGCCGCTTATGGCGATGCGGTCTATGTGGATGACCGGACCATCGACAGCCACATCAAGCGCATTCGCAAGAAATTCAAAAGCGTGGATGACGATTTCGAGCAGATCGAAACGCTGTACGGGGTCGGCTACCGGTACCGAGACCCGGCCTTGGTGGCCGCCGGCCCGGCATGAGCCTTTCCTGGGGGGATGGGCTTCGCGCAGTGTTCGGACGACGCAGCCCGGAAGGTATGACTGACAGTACCAAGAAGGCGGAGGCCGCGGACCGTTCCGTCATGGATCGGTCGACGGGAGAGAGCCCGCGCCGCAGATCCAGAATCTCCGGGCTGACACTGCGCATCCTCGCGATCAATTTGTTCGCGGTGGCGATTCCGCTCTTTGGCCTCCTTTATATGGATCGATACCAGGACAGCCTGATCGAGGCCGAACTGGAGGCCCTGACGCGCCAGGGCAGCATTTTCGCCAAGGGTGTCGCCGCGCTTGCCGTCGAGCCTGAATTTTCCGAAGCAACGCAATTGTCCAAGGAACTGGTGCGCCGCATGGTGCGGCATGCCTCAGACCAGTTCGGCACCCGCCTGCGTCTGTTTGCGCCGGACGGCCATCTGATGGCCGACAGCAACAGTTTCGGGCGCTCGGGCGGTGTGGTGCAGATCCGGCCGCTGGCGCCGCCCCGAGAACCCGGTTTCGACCCGGGCCGCTGGGCCGACACGGCCTATGATCTGCTGGTGAACTGGCTGCCCAGGCGCGGCGATTTTCCGCGCTACAAGGAGACAACGGCCCAGCGGGCGGGAGATTATCCGGAAGCGATCGATGCTCTGCGGGGACGCGCGGCGCAGGCCGTCCGGACCGCTCCCGATGGCAGTCTGATTCTGACCTCTGCCGTGCCGGTTCGCCGCTACAAGCAGGTGCTCGGCGCCTTGATGCTGAGTGTGGACGGACACGAGGTCGACAAGGCCATGCGGGACGTGCGGTTCGAAATTCTGAGCGTGTTCGCTTTCGTCTTCGCCATCACCATTCTGTTGTCGCTCTATCTCGCGGGGACCATCACCCGGCCGGTACAGCGGCTTGCCGCCGCGGCCGAGCGCATTCGCCAAGACCGTACCAGAGAGACCGAGATCCCCGCGTTCGAGGGGCGAGACGACGAGATCGGTGATCTGGCCCGGGCAATGCGGGAAATGACAGAGGCGCTCTGGCAACGGATGGATGCCATCGACCGGTTTGCCGCCGATGTCGCGCACGAGATCAAGAACCCGCTGACCTCCGTACGCAGTGCTGTCGAGACGGCGGCGCGTGTGCAGGATCCGGAAAAACAGAAGAAGCTGATGGGGATCATTCTCGACGATGTGCAGCGCCTCGACCGGCTGATCAGCGATATCTCCGAAGCGTCCAGACTCGATGCGGAGCTGTCCCGCTCCGGCGCGGAGACCGTCGATCTGGCGGCGATCCTGGCGATCCTATCCGAAGTCTATGACGCTGCGGACAATAGCCAGGGAGTGCGGGTCGAGACGGCCGTGAACGGCTCGACGGACCTTCGCGTCCGGGGCAGCGAAAGCCGTCTGGTGCAGGTGATCCGCAATCTGGTCGCCAATGCGATTACCTTTTCGCCGGAAGGTGGATCGGTACGTCTGACGGCGGGGGCGGACCCGGTGGATGGCCGCGAGGTGATCATCACGGTCGAGGATGACGGGCCGGGAATTCCCGAGAACAAGCTCGACGCTATCTTCGACCGGTTCTATTCGGAGCGACCGACGGGCGAGAAGTTCGGCACCCATTCGGGTCTCGGGCTCAGCATATCCCGGCAGATTGTCGATGCGTCCTCCGGGCGTCTCTGGGCAGAGAATCGCACGGGCGTTGATGGCTCTGTTATTGGCGCGCGGTTCGTCATACGGTTGCCCCGCGTGGTGAACTGAGGCGGGACGATCCGCGGCGGGGTTCAATGGAACTGGTATATGGCACGACGGTCGCAATCGACGGCCGCGCGGTACTGCTGCGCGGTCCGAGCGGTAGCGGAAAGTCCGATCTGGCGCTGCGTCTGATCGAGGGCGGGGCCATGCTGGTGTCAGACGATCAAACCCGGCTGATCCGGGAATCGGACCGGCTGGTGGCCAGCGCACCGGATGCGATTGCCGGACAGCTGGAGGTCCGCGGTGTGGGTATCGTGCCCGTGGCAAATACGCGGCGGGCGCCACTCGATCTCGTCATCGACCTGGTGCCGCCCGAGCAGGTTGAGCGCTTCCCGGAGGCCGGGGCCTGTACCTATCTAGAGCTCACGGTTCCTCTGCTCTCGCTTGCTCCGTTCGAGGCATCCGCCCCGGCAAAAGTCCGCCTTGCACTCACTCATTATCCGGCGAAATAATGACGCTATCGGAAATGCGCGTTGAGGGGGAGATAGACGTGCAGGCATCCGCTGATGCAACGGGACAACCGCTGAGGATTGTGCTGGTGACGGGCCTTTCGGGTGCCGGCCGGACGACGAGCCTGAAAGCGTTGGAAGATGCCGAGTTCGAGGCGGTCGACAATTTGCCCTTGTCGCTGCTGCCGGCATTGCTGGCGCCGCGCGCCGAGCCGGATGGCGATCACCGGATTGCCGTCGGCATCGATACACGAACCCGCGATTTCACACCGCAACGTTTGACCGCTGAGATCGGCGCCTTGCGGCAGCGCAGAGACATCACGCTGACCGTGGTCTTCCTCGACTGCGATACGGACGTGTTGATCCGCCGATTCACCGAAACCCGCCGCCGCCATCCGCTGGCCGTCGACAGGCCGGTGGCGGACGGTATTCGTACCGAGCTTGAGATGTTGGCGCCACTGCGCGAACAGGCCGATGTGACCATCGATACCTCCCGTCTCTCCACCGCCGATTTCAAGCGGGTCTTTGCCGAGCAGCTTGGTATCGCAGGCGAGGGTGGACTTACGATCACGGTCACTTCTTTCAGCTTTCGGCGCGGCGTGCCGCGCGAGGCGGACATGGTGTTCGATGTGCGTTTCCTCCGGAATCCGCATTACGACGAGGGCCTGCGGCCGCTCGACGGCCGGAACCGAGAGGTCGCGGATTACATCGCCGAAGATCCTGATTTTCCGGCCTTCTATGAGCGTCTTGAAGGGTTTCTGAAGCCGCTGATGCCGCGCTTTCAGGCCGAGGGGAAAAGTTATCTTACCATCGCGGTGGGATGCACCGGCGGCCGGCACCGATCCGTATTCGTGGCGGAAAAGCTGGCGAGAGAGTTGAAGGCGGACGGTCTAGCTGTCACTTTGTTGCACCGCGATGTCGATCGCGCCGGGCAGGAATGATCTGCCGGTTAAAGTGTCGGCGGGACGGAACAGTGCATAGAACACTGAAGGCAAGGGGCTAACCAGATGGACGCGGAGGCGACCGAATTGCCGATTGGCATCGTATTGGTAACGCACGGAAAACTCGCGGATGAGTTCCGTTCAGCGGTGGAACATGTTGTTGGACCACAAGAGCATCTGGCGACGGTCTGTATCGGTCCCGAGGACGATATGGAACAGCGCCGGGCCGAGATTTTGGAAAGTGTCGGGGCGGTGGATCAGGGCAGGGGGGTCATCGTGCTGACCGACATGTTCGGCGGTACGCCGTCGAACCTGGCCATCTCGATCATGGAAAAGGCGCATGTGGAAGTGCTCGCGGGCGCTAATCTGCCGATGCTGATCAAGCTGGCGAGCGTTCGGAACAGCATGGATCTTGCGGCGGCGGCGAACGAGGCGCAGGAGGCGGGACGGAAATATATCCGTATCGCATCCCAGGTTCTTGCTGGTGAATGACGTAATGGGAAACCGGCCGGCGGCTTCGTCCGCAGTGGAACGGGATTTGACCATCGTGAACCAGCGCGGCCTGCATGCGCGGGCGGCGGCGAAATTCGTAAAGCTGGCGGATACCTTTGCGGCGGAAATTTCCGTGACCAAGGGCGATATGACCGTCTCGGGGCGTTCGATAATGGGGCTGATGATGCTGGCTGCCGCGCCGGGCTGTTCCATCCATGTCGCTGCCGAGGGGGCGGACGCAAAAGACGCGCTCGACGCCATCGCCAAACTTGTGGACGACAAATTCGACGAAGATTGAGGATCTGACCGCCATGATAAAACGGGTATCCGAAAAAGGCGGGGAACGGATCATTGACGGGGTCGGCGTTTCCGCCGGGATCGCCATTGGCGTTGCCCATGTCGTCGAGACCGGACTCGGTCAGCTGCCGGAATACGAACTGGAAGACGCGCATGTCGAGGCCGAAGCCGAGCGGTTTCGCGCTGCTCTGGTCAAGGCGCAAAAGCAGGTCGGCAAGCTGCGGCAAAAAACGGCGAACATGCCGGAATCGGTCGCGGAGGAATTAGCCCCGCTGCTCGACGCGCATGCCGCAATGCTCGGCTCCGGCCGGGTGGGGGCGGGCACCGAGGCGCTGATCCGCAAACGCAAGATCAACGCGGAAGCCGCCGTTCAGTCGGTCGTGCATGAAATCAGCGAAGCCTTTGCGGCAATGAAGGACCCCTATCTCGCAGCCCGGATTACGGATGTGCGGGATGTGGCGGGACGGATTTTGCGCAACCTCGCAGACAAGCCTTATCAGGCCTTCTCCGTCCTGCCGAAAGACGCGGTGATTATCGCGGACGAGCTCAGTCCCGCGGACACCGCGCTGCTGGACCCGAAAAGAGTGGCGGCTTTGGTGACGACGGCGGGCGGCCCGGAGGGTCATTCGGCGATCATGGCCCGGTCGATGGGGCTGCCGGCGGTTCTCGGTGTGCAGGGATTGCTCGGGAAGGTCAGGTCCGGCGAACGGGTGCTGGTTGATGGCGAGCGTGGCCGGGTCGTCGTCGCGCCGAGTGATGCGACCCTGGCGGAGTTCGAGCGGAAAGCGGAGGCCCGCAAGCGGCTGGAGCGTCAGCTCGACCGGTTGCGCTCTCTGCCGGCGGAAAGCCGTGACGGAGAGCGCATTTCCCTGCTGGCGAACCTTGAGCTGCCGCGGGACGTCGAGGGGGCGATGAGGTCGGGGGCGGAGGGCGTTGGACTGTTGCGCACCGAGTTCCTGTTCATGAACCGGGACACTCTGCCGAGCGAGGACGAGCAATATGCCGTGTTGCGCGGCATTGTCGAAGGTATGGGCGGGCTTCCGGTAACGATCCGCACGCTTGATGTCGGTGGCGACAAGATTTCCTCTGCGCTCGGCGGCAAGATCGGTATTTCGCCCAACCCCGCGCTCGGTCTGCGCGGGGTCCGGCTGTCCCTTGCGGAGCCGAAACTGTTCGAAACCCAGCTTGCCGCGATCCTGCGGGCAGGCGCGCACGGCCCGGTCCGTCTACTGCTGCCGCTGATCTCCTCGGCTGAGCAGATCCGTCAATCCAGGCGGATTCTGACACGCGTGGTCAAACGCTTGAAGCGTAAGGGCGTCCGTATCGCCGATCCGGTACCGCCGCTGGGTGCGATGATCGAGGTGCCGTGCGCTGCCCTGATGGCCGACAGTCTGGCGCGGGAGGTCGATTATTTCGCCATCGGGACGAACGACCTGACCAGCTATGCGCTTGCCATCGATCGCAGCGATGATGCGGTGGCGGGGCTCTACAACCCCTTGCATCCGGCAGTGTTGCGGCTGATCCAGTTCACCGTCGATGCCGGGCACCGTGCCGGTATTCCGGTCAGTATCTGCGGCGAGATCGCGGGCGATCCGCGCTACACACCGCTGCTGACAGGGCTTGGTGTTCGGGAGCTGTCGATGTCCTCGCACAGCATTCCGCGCGTGAAGCAGCGAGTGCGCGCGCTCGATACCGGCGCGGCGACGCGACGGGCGCTGGCGATCATGGATCAGGGCGACGAGGGCCGGATTTCGGCGCTGCTGGACGATTTCAACGACAGTCTCTAGTCTGCGCCAATTCCCTTCCCGCTCCTTCCGGTGAGCCCCATGAGTTTTGCCTTGAATGCCGATGTGCTCAGCGCAATCGAACCGCCGATTGCCGAGTCCCAGACCTGGATTGCCGGCCGGACCTTTCCGGCGGAAAAGCCATTGCTGGACCTGTCGCAGGCCGTGCCGAGCTATCCGCCCGCGAAAGAGCTGACGGATCATGTGGCCGCCCGCGCGGCTGATTTCAAGACTGCTCAATACTCCATGATCCGCGGCGTGGTGGAGCTTCGTCAGGAACTGGCGGACCACGTCGCGACCCGCTATGGCGGAGTGATCGGGCCGGATAACGTGCTGATCTCGGCCGGCTGCAACCAGGCTTTCTGCATGGCTATCCTGGCCATCGCCCGTGCCGGCGACGCCGTGATGCTGCCGGTGCCCTATTACTTCAATCACCAGATGTGGCTGGAAATGCAGGGGATCGATCCGATCCATTTGCCGTTCCGTTTCGACCGGGCCGGGGTGCCGGATCCGGAAGAGGCCCGCAAGCTGCTGACAGACAAGACCAAGGCCATCGTTCTGGTCTCGCCAAATAATCCGACCGGCGCCGTTTACCCGCCTGAGGTGATTGCACAGTTCCGCGATCTCGCGGCGGAAAAGGGCATCGCGCTGATCCTGGACGAGACCTACCGGGATTTTCTGGAAGACGAGAACGGCCCGCCGCATGACTTGTTCAAGGACGAGAAATGGGGCGAGACGCTGATCCAGCTCTACAGCTTCTCGAAGACCTTCAGCCTGACAGGCTACCGTGCAGGCTCCGTCATGGCCGGGGCGAAAACCATCGATGCGGTCACCAAGATCATGGACACGATCCAGATCTGCACGCCGCGTATCTCGCAATATGCCGCGCTTTACGGGCTGCGCCATGTCTGGCCGTGGGTGGCTGAGAAGCGGGATATGCTGAAGGGGCGCAAGGAAGCGTTGGAGGCGGCTTTCCGGTCGAACGATCTCGGCTACGAGCTGGTTTCCGCCGGGGCCTATTTCTCCTATGTCCGGCATCCCTTCGAAGACATGAGCGCGAAACAGGTGGCCCGCAAGCTGGCGGACGAGCAGAATATTCTGTGCTTGCCGGGCAGCTTCTTTGGGCCCGGTCAGGAGCGCTTTCTGCGCCTGGCTTTCGCCAACGCCAAAGCCGAGGATATGCCTGAGTTGGCGAAACGTCTGCGGGCGAGCCTTGCCGCATGACCGGAACCCGGCCCTATGATCCGGCGCGGGACGATCTCGCCGAGATCGTCACTCTTGTTCATCGTGCCTTCGCGCAGTACCGGGGAAAGCTGGAGCCGGAAAGCGGTGCGCTGACGGAAACGGTCGATAGTCTGCGCAAACGGCTGGAAAAGAACCGGCTGTTTCTTGCGGAAGATGACGGCAGGATCAGCGGTGCCGTCTTTGCCACGCAAAAAGGCGACGCCGTCTATCTCGACCGGCTGGCCGTCGATCCCGACGTCCGCTGCCGTGGCATCGCCCGCCGCCTGATCGAGACGGTCGAGGCCCATGCGCGCGCCACCGGCGCCGCCCGGATCACCCTCGGCGTCCGCCTCGCCCTGCAGCAGAATATCGACTATTTCCAGCACTGGGGCTTCGTCGAGACGGGCCGCCAGACCCATGCAGGTTTTGACGCGCCGACCTCGATGGATATGGAAAAACGGCTCTAGCTATTATCACCCGTGCTTCTGGATAAACGCAGACAGACGCCGCGCCGCTTCATCCAGCGTCTCGTCCGAGGCGCCGAAGCTGAGCCGCAGGTGCCCGGCCAGCATTTTGCCGAAGCCTTCACCGGGAAGCAGGGCGAGCTTCTGTTCCTCCAGCAGCTTCCAGGCGAAATCTGTGGTGTCCATGCCGGTCTCGCGGATATCCAGCATGAGGAACATGCCGGCATCCGGCTTCCGGACCTTCACCTTCGGCACCGCAGCCAGCGCCTCGCAGACCCGGTCGCGGCGGCGCCGGTAGAGGTCGCGAATCCTGTCCACTGTGTCGACGGCTTGGTCCAGCGCGGTCATGGCCGCTTCCTGGATAAAGGGCGGTGAGCCGAACAGCATGGAACCCATGACCTGTTCGACCGCGTTGATACTGTCCGGATCGGCGACGATCCAGCCCAGCCGCCAGCCGGTCATCGCATGGCCTTTGGAGAAGCTGTAGACGGAAAGCGTGCGATCCTTCATGCCGTCGATCAGGCGCGGGCAGAAATGCGGCTGCTCGTAGGTCATCGAGCAATAGACCTCATCGGAAATCAGCCAGAGATCGTGTTCGATGCAGATCCGGGCAATCTCCTCCATGGTCTCGCGCGGCCAGACCGCGCCGGTCGGGTTATTCGGCGAATTGATCACCATCGCCTTTGTTTCCGGGCGCAGGGCGGCGCGGATGTCGGCCGGGTCCGGAACAAAGCTGTTCTCGGGGTGCAGCGGAACCTGGCTCAGCGTTGCCCCGCGGGCGATCAGCGCACCTTGATAGGTGACATACATCGGATCGAAGGCGATGACGTGATCGCCCGGATTGAGAGTCACCAGCCCGGAGGTGAAGACACCGCACTGGGCGCCTGGAATGACTGCGACATTCTCCGCTTTGACCTGCTCGCCCATGCGCGCGCTGTGAAAGGCGGCGAGTTTTTCCCGCAATTGCAGGAAGCCGATGCTTGCCGTGTAATGATGCTTGCCGTCCCGCAGCGCTGTGACCGCTGTCTCGACGATCCGGTCGTCCGTGGTGAAGTCGTGGTCGCCGACCGACAGCACGATGACGTCCGTCTCACCGGCCCGGTAGCGCTTGCGGGCCTCGGTATGAATTGCCCAGGCGTCGTCGGCGTCACTTCCGCCCATGGCGGCGATATAGGAAGAATGGTGTGGCATCGGGTCAGTCTTTCGGCAGGCGAAGGGTGGGCCAGATAATGCGCGGCTGATGCCGCTGTCAATCAAGTGCACTTGCCCTTTGCCTGCTTGCCCCTATTTTCCCGGACTGATATAGCCCAGTGCGACCGGGTACCGGCAGTGACGCCGGATAGAAATACTGCAAGGAGCTGCCGCATGGCCGACGCCACTTTCACCGACTACAAAGTTGCCGATATTTCCCTCGCCGAATGGGGCCGTCGCGAAATTGCGATTGCCGAAACCGAAATGCCGGGCCTGATGGCACTGCGCGAGGAAAATGCCGGCAAGAAGCCGCTGGCTGGCGCGCGTATCACCGGTTGCCTGCACATGACCATCCAGACCGCAGTGCTGATCGAGACTCTTGTCGATCTCGGCGCCGATATCCGCTGGAGCTCCTGCAACATCTTCTCGACCCAGGACCAGGCAGCCGCCGCCATTGCGGCAGCCGGCATCCCGGTTTTCGCCTGGAAGGGTGAGACCGAGGAAGAGTACGAGTGGTGCCTGCGCCAGACCATCAAGGGGCCGGGCGGATGGACCCCGAACATGCTGCTGGATGATGGCGGCGATCTGACGATCATGATGCACGAGGACTATCCGGAGCTGATGGACGATGTCCGCGGCGTTTCGGAAGAGACCACGACCGGCGTTCATCGTCTTTATGAGATGGCGAAGGCTGGCACGCTCAAGGTCCCGGCGATCAACGTAAATGACAGCGTGACCAAGTCCAAGTTCGACAACCTCTATGGCTGCCGCGAGAGCCTGACCGACGGCATCCGTCGCGCCACCGACGTCATGCTGTCCGGCAAGGTCGCAGTCGTCGCCGGTTACGGCGATGTCGGCAAAGGTTCCGCAGCCAGCCTGCGCAACGGCGGTGCCCGTGTGCTCGTCACCGAGATCGATCCGATCTGCGCCCTGCAGGCGGCGATGGAAGGCTACGAAGTCGTCACGATGGAAGATGCCGCGCCGCGCGGCGACATCTTCGTCACCGCGACCGGCAACAAGGACATCCTCACGATGGACCACATGCGGGCCATGAAGGACCGCGCCATCGTCTGCAATATCGGCCATTTCGACAATGAGATTCAGGTCGAGCCGCTGCGGAACCTGACCTGGCACAATGTGAAGCCGCAGGTCGATGAGGTCGAATTCCCGGACGGCAAGCGGATCATCCTGCTGGCCGAAGGCCGCCTGGTGAATCTGGGTTGCGCCACCGGTCACCCGAGCTTCGTGATGAGCGCCTCCTTCACCAACCAGACGCTGGCCCAGATGGAACTCTGGAACAATGCCGGCGAATACGAAAAGCAGGTCTATGTCCTGCCGAAGCATCTGGACGAGAAGGTCGCCGCTCTGCACCTGAAGAAGGTCGGCGCCATGCTTTCCCAGCTCTCCAAGGAGCAGGCCTCCTATATCGGCGTCACGCAGGAAGGTCCGTTCAAGTCCGAGACCTACCGCTACTAAAAAATATAACGGGTGCGGCGGCGGCGCTTGATCTGCCGCCGCGCTCTTCTATTTTAAAGCCATACGCAAACACGCACATGAGGGCGGGGCATGCGGTGGCTTTTTTTAGGACTGATCGGCGGCATTCTGCTGGCCCCCAGAGCTGATGCGCGGGAGCTTGATCTCTCCTATACGATCTATTTTGGCGGCTTCTCCGTCGCCGCGTTCGACTCGAAAATCGCAGTCGACCGCTCGGCCTACAGGGTCACGACCAACGCCCGCTCTCTTGGCATCCTCGATTTTTTCTTCCCGATTGATGTAAGCAGCGAAGGCATCGGCCAGTTGACTGGCGTCGGCATCAAACCCGAAACGTATCGCAGCAACGGAACTTTCAACGGCCAGCCTCGCCGGATCACGCTCACGAGCCGGGATGGCTTCGCGCCGTCTGTTGTCATGCATCCGCCGCGTGACCCGGAAAAACGGGACGCGGTACCGGAAGATCTTCAGTTGGGGACAATTGATCCATACGCGGCGGTTGTGTCGCTCGCACTGACGAGCAAAGCCAACCCCTGCGAGGAAGAACTGCGGGTTTTCAACGGCCGCACCCGAACGGATTTCCGCCTGTCCCACGCTGGCTCCGATATTCTGGAGAAGACGGATTACAGCGCGTTCAGCGGACCGGCGGAGCTTTGCCGGGTGGCGTACGAGACCCTTGCGGGCGGCTACAAGAAACCCTGGTTCGGCGAGGACAAGACAGATGCCGAGACCAGACTCTGGGTGGCGCGGCTGACGGAAGGCGGGTCCTGGATACCGGTGCGCCTGGAATCGGAAGGGCCTTTCGGTATGATCGTCGGGCATATCACCGGAGCGTCGGAGCGCCTCGATCTGGCCGAGCGGGTCTTGCTGAAACCCTAGCAAGACCTCACACGGTATGAGCCTGCCCGCCTACTTCAGGAGCAGGGAGTGCCGGATACCAAGCCAGATGGTGGCGAGCCCGGCGCTGATGATACTGGTCAGCACCATCAGCCGGACACCGACGCCGATTTTCTCCGATAGATTTCGCTGATGGCGCAGGTAGGCAAAATCGTGCTGAGCCTGGATCACCCGCTCCGGGGACGTTACGTCGAGGCCGAGTTCAGTCAGCGTCGCCCGCACCAAGCGGCGGGCATCGTCCTGGTCCATGGGGCACTCCCTTTACCGACCTAGCGGTCTCTCGTAAGCATGGCGATCAGGCTGGCGAGGGCGATGCCGAGGGCTCCGATCGCCTCGCCGATCTCCGGCTCCAGAGACACTCCGGTGGCCGTGAGAAATCCTGTCAGGCCGATCCAGGTGCTTCGTTCACCCAGACGGTCGAGTAGCCAGGTTGTGTTGAAGTTCATCACTTTGTCTCCTGAGGATTGGTTTCGGGTGGGGTGGTACAGTTATCCAGCGCGGGATCGATCTCCCCGGCATCCCGCAACCGTGCCCGGACTGCGGGGGACAGGGCGCAATATCCGTCGCGCACGGCGCTGATGGCGGCGAGCGCATTGGTCCTGCGGATTTCGATCTCCGCGGCGGCATTGGGATCGGCACATGCCGGTAATGCCGCCAGCAGGCTCAAGACAACCAGCAAAGGTCTCTTATGCATGGGCAACTCCTCATCTTGTGGGAAAATCGAATAGGCGACGCTTAGGGAATTACGGACTCTCTTCCGCCTCCCAGAGCCGGAGCTGGTTGCCCCAGGCCTCGGCGGTGACACGGGTCACAACGCCCGGCGCCTGACCTGCATAGTTCGGGATTCCGCCGATGCGTTTGACTCCACCTGCGCTGCCGCCGAGGGTCCATGACGGCGCGAAGCCTCCGGCGCCGCCTTGGGTGATGAGGAACCGTCGCGTATATTCGAAGCCGAGGCCGAGTGCCGCGAAATCGAAGGCGACATTTCCGGTCAGGGTCACGGCAAGGGCATTCCAGCGAGCCGCATCGATGTACACAGTTCCGGCGCCGATTTCTCCAAGGTCTTCGATACTCATCCGGGTGCCGCGCAGGTTTCCGTCAGCCAGCGCGTAGCCCTGAAGGTTAAGACCCATTGTCTTGATCTCGCCGGTTGCCCGGTTGATTTCAAGCGGCCGGCCGGTCCAGGCGCCGGAGTTATCGAATGTGTGCAGGAAGATCAGGCTGCCGCCAGCGGTGTCCGTCAGGGGAGCGTCGTCGAGACCAAAATCCAGATGCGGCAGATCATCCCGCATCATCCGGAGATTGAGGTATTGGCCGGGCGGCGCGTTCAGGGCCGGGGAATGGCCGTCGATTTTCAGGGCTCCCGTTATTGTCCCGCCGGCGCGTTCGAGGAAAGCGGTGAAAAGCGGATAGGTCAGCACCCAGTCGTCCCGTTCGGTGGCGCCCTGCGCAAAGCTGGCCTCTATGGTCAGGGCCGTGCCAACAAGCGTTGAGACCGTGCCGACCATGAAATGCGTCGCGTCGCCCGCACTGGTTATGCGCAATACCTGCCCGGCCTTCCAGCCCGGCGGCGGCGTGGAGAGAAGGGTGAAGGCGACAGGGCCGGTCGCCGGAGTGAGCGGGGAGGCGGAAAGCCCGGCCGAGCCTTTCAGGGCGGCGGTTTCCTCGGCCACCGCGCGGACGATGGCAGGGAAGCCGGTCTCTTCTTCGGCGTAGGCGTTGCCGTCCAGATTGGCGTCGGTGAAAGTGCGGTCGCCGATGGTCACGGACCAGGTCATCAGTACAGCTCCTCTATGACGAATTCCTTGGAATAGCGCGCGTTGAAATCGTTCACGATCGGGGTGGTCTCAGCGATCCGGCCATAGACCGTGCGCCGGTGCAGGTGTGCGGTATCGTCCGGATCGACCATCGCCAGGATGTCCCCGCCGGTACCCTTCAGCCGCTCCAGCTCGTAGGCATTGGCCAGCATCTCATCGATATCGAGATGCTCGATCCGAAAGCGCAGGCGGCGGTATTTCGGTTTACCGTCGAAATAGGCCTGACCGCCCCGCGACTTCACGATCCGGCTTTCATCCACCTGCTCGATGCTCCAGCCGTATTGCAGGTTCACGCTGGGCGTCCATGCCGGTGCCAGCAGGGCGCGTCCCGCCTGCAGATAACCGGCGGGATTCTCCGGGTCCTCGAGATCCACGCGGACATAGCGTACGCGCCGCGCCGCCGGCAGGATGGCGTAGGATCCGATGCCGTAGGTCTCCGCCGTCTCGGTATCGAGATGGCCGCCCCACTGGAACTCGCCCCAGTGCCCGGTGCCGAACGGAACCACACGGGGCCAGATCGGCACGGCGCCGGTGTCGAGTTCCGGCTGCTCCAGCGAGGTATTGAACAGCCGTACCCGCCAGGTGCCGCGCTGGCTCAGATTGTGGTTCAGAATACCGGCGAAACTGACGGGACGCTGGGCGCCGAAATCCACCTCGAACCAGGAAGACGCCGGATCGGTGTCGGTGGACCGGGCGACCCGGCTCGGATGGGGATGGGCGAGATTGTCCAGCGGCAGACCGCTGCTCCAGTCCCCGCCGTCGAGGGCCGCATTGTCCAGATAGTTCCGGTAGACGATCAGCATGTTGCTCATCGGGTGCTATCCCCAAAGGGTGAGTTCGGCTTCGTCAAATGCGCTGTCTTCGGACAGACCGGCCAAGACCAGATTGCGTCCCTCGGCGAGCCCGTGGCGCGGATAGGTGATCCGGATGGTGCTGCCGAGGGTGAGGCTGTAGGGCCGGGTTTTTACCCGGACCCTGAAAAGATCCCGCGCAATCCCGAAAAGAGCGAGACGCCGCGCCGCTTCCGTTGCCGCATCCGTCTCTGTTGCCAGCAGCCCATCCTTCTGGGCATCGCCGGCGAGCTTGTGGCGGACTTGAATCGTCGGGTCCGATGCGTCCGCATAGCGATGGGGCGCGGCCAGATCGCTCCGTGCTTCCGCGCCGAGCGCGGCGGCGCTTTCCCCGTCCGAAAGCGGGCGCCAGTAGCGGGCGTAACCGAGTTTCTGGCGCCAGAGGGGCAAGGCGGACGGTTCGCGTTCGAGGCTGACGATGGCGCTGTCGTCGAAACTTTCCGTCGCGATTTCCGCCGGTTCCGTCAACCTGCCGACGGTGAACTGCCCCTGCCGGTCGAAACCGAAATGGGCGCCGATACTGTCCGCAAGACTGTCGAGAGCGGATAGCATGCCGGTTTCCTGTCCGGCGAAGAAACCGGTCGCCATAGGGCCGGCGAGGGTAAGGTCGGCGAAAGCGCTCCAGTCGATGAGCGTGAGCCCGGAGGCCCGCATGGCAATGCGCAGCATCAGGCTGGCCGCGTCTTCCGCATAGGCGCCGCCCGTTGCATCGCCATGAACATGGGCGGTAACCGGACCGTTTGGTGCGCTGCCGAGCCGGAAGGTGCCGGCGGCGAGGTCCACGGCATAGTGCGACGGTGCCGGAGGTTCAGTCCCGGCGATCAAGGCCAGACCGCTGTCGAATACCGCGTCGACCCCGGAGATCTGGCCGTCATGCACCTGATAGGTCAGGGTCGCGGCATCCAACAGCACCGCCGGGACATGGAAGCAGCGCCCGTAACAAAGTGGCTTTGGTCGGCCCTTCAGTCCGGCATCGCCTTCGCTGCCGCCCGTGCCCAGATAGAGGGTCTGTTGCAAGGGGCGCTCGAACAGCACCTGCAGGTCGCGGAGATGCAGGCGGATCCGGTCGTCATCAAACTCGATACGCTCCGCCGTGCCGTCGAACACGGTGCGGTAGTCGGCGAGGCGGAACCGGTCGCCGCCGAGCAGAAGCCTGACCCGGCGGCCATCGAACGCGAAGCTGCGCCAATCATCGAGTGCGCCGTCCGCATTGTTGATGTCGAGCGTGCCGAAGCCGGGCACCGAACGGCCTTCCAACTGCCCGCTGCGATAGAGATGGCGCTCGAAACTGAGAGCGGAGAGCAGCCGGGAGTCGAAATACTGGTTGCCCGGCACCTCGTCCGGCTCCGTGGTGAAGCCATGGTCGCTCAGGTAGAGCGGAACCGTCGTTTCCAGCAATGGATCGTACGGCTCCAGGATCGCCAGATAGCGCCGGATCGAAAAAGGATCGGCGATCAGCTCGTCATAAAGAGACATCTTTGCTCCTTCAGGCGGTTTGGCGGGAGAAGGCCCGGCCGAGCACGCGACTGAGCCGTTCGTTGTCGTCCCGAAGCGCGGCGACCTCGCGGTTGAGGCTCCTCAATTCCTGAACAAGCGCGCGACTGTCCGCCCGTTGCAGGCGCAGGGCGTCCCGCGTCTCGCCGTTGCCGCCGCTATCGTCGTTGGCGGGCAGACTGAGGGTGACGGGAATGGAGCGTCCGTCCGGCAGGGGTACATAGGCTTCCGGCTGGCTGCCTTCACCGAACAGGGCGACGGATACGTCGCTGGTAATGCCGCCATCGTATGGAGCGGTCTGGGCCGGGCCGTTCGCGGTCATGATCCCGCCGGTGGCGAAGCCCATGGCGGTGACCACTGCGTTCACGGCCTGATTGTCCGCCCTGAGCCGGGAGAGCTGGCCTTCGCCGAACCCGCTCGGCAGAGGAAGTCCGGCGGCATCCAGCGCCGTCAGGATGGCGACGGCGCGCTCCGGGTTGTAGCCGAGGTCGTACCCGGCTCCGACCGGGCCGCCACTTTCCGATAGATATTGCCCGCCGCCATCCGCGCGGAATTCCAGGGCGCCGCCCGTGGCGCTTGGCGGGCCAAGGCGGTCACGGATTTCGATCAGGACATCCAGTTGGCGCTCTGCCGCCGTAACCTGGGCTTTTGTGTCATGCAGTGCGGAGGCGAGAACCGCATCGACCTGGTAGAAGATGTCGGTATAGGCCTCGCTGGAAGCATGGACCTCCCGCGCCAGGGTGAGATAGGTGCGGGCGCTGGCCGCGAGATCCTCCCGCGCCTCCAGATCGCCATCGGCGGAGGCGGCGGCGAGCTCTTCGAACCCGGTCCTCGACTGTGCCAACCGGTCCAGAGGCGATTGTGGCGAGAGCGAGCTGTCGAGGGCGAAATCCTGCCGGGCGGCGGAAAGGTTTTCGGCCAGGCGGACGAACTCTCCGACAGAGTTTTCCTGCGCTGAAATCTGCCGGTCGAGACCGGCGGTCGCCGCCTCGATACTATCGGCAAAGGTCTGGACCAGATCTCCGCTTTCGCTGAACGTAAATCCGATCCGATCGAGTTGCGCGGTGAAGTTTGCCTCGATTTTGCCGAGGATCTCCTGGTCCTCGCTATAGCCGAGCTGTTCGGCCTGCTGCAGCAGGCTGTCCCTTTCATCCAGGACCTGTTGCGCGGCCGCTCGTTCGGGGGAGAGCCCGGAATCGAGTTCCCGCAGGAAAAGTGTTCGGACTTCCGAGCTCAGTGCGTCATTGGCAGCATTGATCTCGGCGGCAACATCGATGGTCTCGAGCCCCAGCGCATCGAGTTCCAGATTGAGGGCTTCCAGCGCCGGGACCAAGGCGGTGATCTGGGCGGCCTGCTGTTCGTACAGCAAGGCAAAGCCTTCGAGCGGCGCCGCAGTGCCATTTAGCGAGAGCGTGTCGAGCAGATCACGGGCCATGCCCCGGACAGCGCTGCCTGCCTGGTCAAGGCGGAGATCCGCCGCTGCGTCCGGCTCTTCGTCGCCGCCGAACAGCAGGGCCGCATCTTCCATGAACAACCGGATAGGCTCGAACGCATCGCCCGCAGCGGCCCGACCGACTGCCTCAATTGCGGCACGTTGGGCCTGCAGAGAGCGGGTATAGGCATCGACACTTTTGGTACCATCCCTGAAGAGCGCGACGGTCTCCTCGAAGCTGGCGAGGAAATCGATCCGGCGCAGCGATGTCTCGAGGCTTTCGAACGGTGCCGCAAGCAGTTTTTCGATACCGGCTTCGAAAGTCTTCTGGCTGCGAGAGTCCCCCCCGGGATCGTCCGACAGCCCGGTCAGATTGCCGTCCCGCACTGCTTTGGCGAAGGACAGCTCAATAGCGCGGGCGATCAGCTCCTCTTCATCCTCGATGCCGCTGAGGTCGGCGCCGGTGGCAAAATCGCCGGTGGTTTCCAGACCGCCGACGAAATAGCCGGTCGGCAGGTTGGATTTCCGGCCGCTGGAATAGCCGATTTGCAGGAAGTTGGCGGCGTTGCCTGAAAAGGCGACACCGAGCCGGTCGGTCATGGAGTCCAGCGCTGTCAGTACCCGGTCCTGCAATTGCAGCAGTTCGTCCAGCGGCCCGTCATCAAGCTCAAAGGAACTTTCGGCAGTTGGTGTGCCACCTTCGATGCCGATCACGGCCTTGGCGAAGGGATAGTCCTTGTCCTTGAAAAGCTCGTTCAGGCCCAGGGCTGCAACGGCGGCGATGGCACCGATCGTGCCTGCACTGCCAAGTGAAGCCATGCTGCCAAGCGAGCCTGCACTGCCGGACAGGAGGGAGCCGCCCGCACCCGCGCCTCCCATTCCAGGCAGAAAGCTGGACAGCAGAGAGCCGCCGGCCTCAAACAGGCCGGAAAAACCGCCGCCGCTGCCTCCGAGAGAGCCGAGAATGCTGGAGGCTGCGGATACCAGACTTCCCGCGCCGTCGCCGAGGATACCGTCCCAGTCGATTGCGGAGAGGCTCTGATCGAGGCCGGATGCCATGTTTTGCCAGATGGAGGAGAAGGCCTCGGCACCGTTCTCTGAAATACCGGCAAAGGCCCGGTCGAAATCACCCACGATATCGTCGGAGAGTGTGCCCCATGCCGCATCGCTGCGCCGGGCTGTATCTTCCTGAGCGGAGGCGACGTTCTCTGATGCGGTTAACTGCTCCACCATGGATTCTTTAATCAGATCTTCCAGATGCAACCGGTCTTCGCCGAGGGCGAGAAGGTCCGAGCCATTCGAGGTGAAGGCCGCATCCTGAAGCCGGGGGATCTCAGTGCCGGGCGTCGGCACTGTCGGGCGCAGCCGATCCAGAGTGTCGAGTGCCGCCCCGACCCGGTCGAGTGCGCCGGTGATGCTGCCGGCAAGGCGGTCGAAGGCGGATTCCGCGCGGGACAGGACCGGCGGCATGGTGTCGATGGCCTCCAGCAGGGTGTAGATTCCGGCGGCGGCACCGTCCTCGGGCAGGCGGCGGATCGGCATGGCGGATCAGTCCTTCTTTTTTTGTGGAGGGTCCTGCTCAGCGCGGGTGCGGAGATAGGCCTCGTCCATGGTGCGGAGCAGGGGCACGAACTCGTCCGGGTCCGTGATGCCGAACAGCCCGCAATAGGCGGCGATCTCGGCCAGCGGGATGGCCCCTTCCGCTGTGCCGAACGGGGTGGAGACCAGCGGCCGCCCGCGTGTCAGCAGGGCGAAAGCGTGGGCCACTCGTTCGAGATCGGGAAACAGCTCCGGTTTCTCGCTAAGGGCCGATGGTGATGTGCCGCTTTGCTCGGCGAGAAGGGTCAGGAAGTCCTGCCGCCCTCCCCAGGCGACTTGCCAACGGACGAAGGCGGCGAGTTTTTTTCCGCCTGCTCCTGATCTTGCTGCCGGTAGAGCTCGATATCGGTCGCCATCTCGACGATGAGATCGCGGAAATCACGCAATGCCGGGTCGAGCAGCAGCTCGCGCGCCCGGTCAGGCGAATAAGCCAGCGTCTCGCCGTCCAGCGCGAGGTCCTGCCAGTCGAGCAGCACAGTTTCCGCCAACACCTCGGCGGTGACCCGTTCCGCTGTCGCTTCCTCCAGCGTGCCTGCACGCAGGGCCCGGCGGAAAGGCTTCATCCGGCGCTGCATCGCCTCGCGGTAACGCCGGTTGCCGATCCGGGCGAGCTTGACCCGGGCGCCGCTGTCGTCGCCGTCCAGTGCGACCCAGACGCCTTCATCCTCAGCGGTGCGGTCGGCCTTGAATTTCGAGAGATCCATGAGATGTCCTTCGGGAGTTAGGGGGAATGGGAATGGATGTGTTGGGGATCAGGCGGCGATGCGGTCGATCTGGACGGTCGCGCCGGTGGCCGGATCGCGCACGGCCTGGAACTGGAAGTCGGCCATAACGTCCTGGTCCGGCCCGCCCGCAGCGATGCTGCCCCGGGTCAGCCGGACGCGCGGCAGGGTGAAGACGTAAGCGTTGCCGTCCGCGTCGGTGACCCGGAAAGACAGGCTGGTCGGGGTGCCGTTCAGGTATTTTTCGTACAGCGCACCATCGGCGAAATAGAAGCTGGCCCGGCCCGTCACCTGGCACCGGCCGGTGCCGATATCGACATTGCCGAGACTGCCGACCGCGCCGATCCCGCGCAGTCCGTTGGCAAGCGAGATCGAGAGCGATTGCAGGAAGATGCCGTCGAGTGGCGCGCCGCCCTCCATTACCTGGCCGATATTGTTGACCGCGTTCAGCACCGGGTTCGTCATGGCCGGAACGGCTGAACCGGTGCCGATTGTGGCGCTGCCGATCGAGGCGGAAGCGCCCATGAAGCCGAAGCTGCCGGTCAATACCCGGCCAGTCTGGATCTGCAGATCCATGGTGTCGGCGACCATGCCGGTGAAGGCGATGTACTGGTCGATATCGGTGAAGGCCTTTTCCAGCGTCAGCGCGGTTTCCGAGACGCCGTTGCGGATCATCGAGCCGTCCATGCCGACGGTCAGGCCGGCTGCCGCTTCGTCGCTTGCCGGGGCGGATGCCACGGTGAGGGTGTTCGCGGTCACGGCGCTGACCTGGTAGAGACCGTTATTCTCTCCGCTATTCGCTGCGAAGCCGCCGACCCGGACCCATTGTCCCGCCTTGATCCCGGCCGCGACGAAATCCGTTGAACTGCTGGTGAAGGCGCTGCCGCTGGCATCCGCCGCGATATCGTCCGCGACAGAGATAGCGAGCGGAGCGGACCAGACGGAGAACAAAGCGCTCTCGATCAGCGTGTCGTAGGCGCCGTAAGAGAGTTCCAGATTGACCGCGCCAGAGGCGGAAGCACCGGTCTGGATCAGATCGGGAACCTGACGGTCGGCCCGAACTTCGGACGAGCTGGTGGTGGCGATCGTGTAGCCGAGACTTTCTCCAGTGAAGCGGAGCTTTGTCAGGGCCGAGGCCGGGGTTGTTCCCCAGAGCGATTCCTTTGCATAGGCGAGTTCCGTGCGGCTTGAATCCGCCATGGCGGTCTCCTTGGGCGTGTGGTTTGGGGGGCAGGGTTGAAACTTCAGTGGATTTCGTCGCGCCAGAACGGGATGGCCACGGCTGCCCGGTAGGAGCCGTCGATATCCTCGTCCTCGGTTATTTCCGGCGGGAGCAGAACGTGACCGGCGATCAGCGCACCGTCGAACAGGGTGGCGGCGGCATCGGCGAGAATGCTCGCTTGCTGGGCACCGCCACCGAGCGGGGTGAAGCAGTAGATCAGGATGCGGCCCCGGTAACGGTGCAGCGCCGGGCTGCCGAGCGCGGCTTGTTCCGTCTGTTCGTGCAGGATCATCAGCTTCACCCAGCGTCCGTCCCCGGGCGGGGTGAAGGCGACATTCTCGAAGGCGGTCGGGGTGAGCAGCCAGTTGGCGCCGAAAAAGCTCTCGACCGCGCGCCGGGCACTGGTGAAGGACATCTCTAATCTCCTCAGCGCCTGACGAGCAGGCGGAACAGCAGGGGTTCGGTGCCGGTGGCGATGGTGGTGACATTGACGACGTCGTGCGCCGTACCGTCGATCCGGAGCAGGTCGCCCGGTGTGGGGCGGGTACCGGAAAGGTCCTCCCCGGCGACGGTGACCAGCAGGTCGCCGTTCTGCACCAGCCCGCCGACAAAGGCCGCCGAGATGCTTTCGACGATGCCCAGCAATGGATGATCGGACGGCGTCCCGGTGACGCTGCCGGAGGCCGGGTCGTAACTGGCGGCCTCGGTCTTGCTGAGAACCATCGGGGCGCCGTAGCGGGTGATCAGCCGGGCTGCGACGCCCGAAAGGGATGAGCCGAGCGGGGTCATGCGCGTATCACCTCATGGCTGGCGGCTGATCGCAGTAGCGGCTTCAGCAGCAGATCGATCAATGGATAGGAACGGCCGGACACGGCGTCGGGCATGTAGTCGACCTCGACCGGCCCGACCTTTTCCCGCAGTACCTTCCCGCCCCGCTCCAGTGGCGGTGCCAGATCGCCGGCTAGCGCGATCAGCGCCAGCTCGGCGGTGGCGTGCTCGATGCGGCGCGGAATGCCGGAAAGGGACCGGCCCTCGCTGTCCACCGCATCCCGCCTAGGCCAGGACAGCGGCTGACCCGGATCGGCGATGCGGCCCCGGAAGGCGTAGCTACCGTCGATATAGGCGGTGGCCTGCAATAATGCCGCCTCCCGGGCGACCGACGGCGCTGCCGCCCATCCCGCCGCATTGCGGGCGGCGAAATAGGCATCCGCGTCCGCGACCGCGAGATAGGTGTCTTCGCCGACCGCGAGGCTCATTTCCGCCTCCCCCGGCGGTGCCGTTTGCCGGGCCGCTGTGTTCCCGAAGGGATGGTCGGGGCAGGCGGCAGTGCTGGCGCGGGGGTGGACTGGCAGGTTGCGGATTGGCAGGGCGGGGGCTGCACTTCCGGATCATCGTTCGTCAGCAGCCAGTTGCTGAACCGGCCGTCTTTCTCGTGGATGTAATCCGCCCGGTTCGCGAGCAGGCGCTGCTCGCCGTAGCGGTGCTGCAGCGTGACGGTCGGCAACAAGTCGGCTTCAGGCTCGGACATGGAACGGCCCCTTCGGTCTGGCGGATGCTGAATAAAAATGCGGCCCGGGCTCCGGCGGACGGAGACCCGGGCCAGGCAGGGGAGGCAGGGGAGGCGGCGTGCAGGCGGCGCGTGCAGGCGCTAGCCGGCGATGCGGACGGCAAGTTCCGGGCGCACCAGTTTCACGCCCCACAACACATCGAATTCCCAGACGGTCTGCTTGTACTGGCGCGAAATTTCGAGCCGCAGCGAGATGCCCGTCTCGGCATCGGTCATCGAGAGGATCTGGTTGCCGAGGGAGAGGTCCTGGGTGCCGGCGGTGAGCGGCCGCATGGCCAGCGCGAAGGCGTCCCGGTGAAAGGCCAGATTGACCACATGGCTCGGCGTGACGGTCACCGCCGCATCGGCGGCGACGTCCGCTTTCAGAGCGGGATTGATCGCAACGGAGACGCCGATGCCATCGAGCACCGCGTCCGCTGTCACCGCGTAGCTCTGGGCGTGTCCGGCGAAGCTGACGATATCGCCTGCTTTCAGGGTCGGGCTGCCTACATCGGATTTCAGGGCGATACTTGTTGCCCCGGTGCTCGCCACATTGGCGGTGATGGTGAAGCTGCCGCTGTCGCTGGCCGTGCCGGCGGAATGGGTCAGCACGCCGTCATCGGCATACCACTCAATCCCGAACTTGCGGCCGATCTCACCGTCGATCTTCACCGAGGCGGAGCCGACTTTCTCCGCGTCGGAGAAGGGTGCCAAGGCTAGCGCGTTGGCCTCGGCATCGAAATCCAGCACGGCCCGCCGGTCGCCGCGCGGGGCGAGCTGCTTGTTCAGCAGCTTCCGGGCGGAGGTTGCGTCGGACACGTCGGAGCCGAAAGGCGTCACGCCTGCCGCGCCGACAAGGCCGAAGACGCCCTTGTACTCGGCATGAACGGAGGCGTTGACCGCATTGGCCAGCGCCCGGATCGCTTCGCTCATCTGCATCGGCACGAAGTTTTCGTTCCGGTCGATCTCCATGACTTCCTTGTCCGTCAAGTAGAAGCCCGCCTTCTTCCACTTGTCGAGAGGCACCTGGACCTTGGAGATGGTGATGTCGTCCGGCTGCGGGGCGGCGTTCGACGGAGTGACGTCGCTCGCCGTGATGGCGCTTGGCAGAGGTACGTCCACCGTGTCGCCCTTGCGGGCGGCGTCGTTCGAATAGTCCGCGTTCACCAGCCGCGGCATGATTGCCTGCTCGCGCAGGGCCAGCAGTCCACGGGCCAGGATTTTAGGCATGATTTCGGTCATGGCATTTGCCATTTCGAAGGCTCCTCGATGTGTGAAAAGGCGTGTTCGTGCCGTGCTGCCCGGCCCGCGCGCAGCACAAAGCGCCGCCGGCCATCCCAGCCGCCGGTTGTGTCAGATCAGGTAATTCGAATTAGTTGGGTTAGCGGGAGACCCGCACCCGGCCGCTGGCGATGGCGGCGATATTGCGGTCGAGCGCGTTCTGGTCGCTCATCGCGATGACATTCTCGCTGCCGCCTGCCTGGCCAAGGCTGGGGGCGCCGCTGCCGCCGCGAGCGGGCAGCTCGAAGGCCCGACCATAGACCGGGCTGGCCTGCAACTCCCGCACCAGGTCGCGGGGGGTGAGCGGTGTGCCGTCTTCCGGGTTTTCCGCCGGGGCATCGCCCTCGCCGCGGATCGTTACCGAGATGCCGGCCTCGCTCTCGGCCAGGATCAGCCGGGGTACGATGACCGGCAGAAGCAACTCGGCGATACCGTGCTCTGCATGGATTGCGGCACGGGCCTCGGCGGCGATCAGGGCGGCTTCCAGTTTTACCTGGGTCAGGGACGCTTCGCCTTCCTGTCCCGCGCGCTGTTCGCTCCCCAGACGGTCGAGTTCAGCTTTCAGCTCACGCCGTGCGGCGCGTTCCTTTTCCAGCGCGGATTTCAGGCCGGAGACGTCTTCCACGCCGTCGGCATCAAGGCGGTAACGGCCATCGTCCGTTTCGACATAGAAGGCGCGAACCGCTTCCGGGACGGCGTCGAGAGAGTCAGTTTCGGCGGGCAAGGGCATGGCTGTGCTCCAGTGACGAAAATAAAGGCGGAAACGAAAAACGCCCCGCTGAGCGGGGCGTTTTGGAAAAGTCCTGGAAGGAAAAGCGTCAGTCGAACAGGGCGTCGATTTCGTCCTGCGAGATCGCCTGGCCTTCCGCCATCGGGCCGCTCAGGGTCAAGTCCTCGTCCTTGCGGGTGATGTCCTTCGGCAGCGGCATGGTCTGGAATTCGCGGATATCCCAGGTCGCCATCATCGCGTCGACCCGTTCCTCGATATAATTGAGAACCTTGATCACCTTGTTGATGCGCTGGCCGGTCAGATCCTGGAAGTTACAGGCTTCGTATATCCCCGTGATCAGATCCGCGATGTCGCCAAGGCGCGAATTTGCATACTCGTCTGTGGTGACGGTCAGGAGGTCGGCGATGACTTCCTCGATTTTCTCGGCGGAGTTCATGATCCCGTCGGTCGCGGTCTCGGTCTGGCGCACGATCTCGCTGAGCTCCTCCGTCGCGGACTCGAACTTGTCCTCGTTCGACAACGGGTGGCGCAGGGCGGCAATCTCGACCTTTGTTGCCTGGATACGGCCGGCGATCTCGGAGATTTCGGTCCGGATCTCCTCGATTTTTTGATCCTGTTTGCCGACGTTTTCTGCTGCTGCGGCTGCTGCCGTTGCTTCGGCGGCTCCCGGTTCAGCTGGGTGCCCGTCGATTTTGCGTTCCAGAGCGCGGATCGCCTCCATGACTTCGGACAGATCGACCTCGGCGGCGGTGACGACACTCTCGGCAACCAGAGCATTCCTGGCGCCATTGGCGTTTTTGCCGCTGAGATTGCTTTTGGCACCATTCTTCGCACCCGCATTGGGTGCGCGGCGCGATTCGATGCTGTACGGCGTTTTCATATACCTAGGCAAAGCGCTACTCCTCTAACTCGCCCAAGTAATACCCGAATGAGGTTATCAATCGGTAAAGACGATTTCATTGCAGGGCAATGCCACTGCAATCATTGGGTTGCAACGGGTTTCCTGATCAACTGGTCGGGAGATCGGACGATTCCTTGCCATGCAGTGCGACCCGTCCCGCCTCGCTCCTTGGAACGCCGAGCCAGTCCGCCATAAAGCCGAATGCGGTGGTCAACCCGTCCTCGACGGCATGAATCAGGCCGAGCAGGGATGTGGTGTTTTCCGCCGCGTCGATGGCCCGCGCCGTCGCCGTTGTCGATCCGGCCCCGCCGCGCCGGGTCATGAGATCGAGACCCATGACCGCCATACGATCCTCCAGATCGATCAGGTCCTGCCGGCCGGCGGCGATGGCGGCGCCGCTATGCTCGACGAACCGCAGATCCGCGCTTTCTCCTTCGCCGGTGACGATCCGGTTGGGCCCAAGCGCCAGGCCGTCCTCGGGCAGGGTCAGATTGCGCCCGAACAGGATCGGCACCCGGGCCACATGCAGGATGTGGCGCTGATCGCTTGCCGATTGCCAGTGCGCCAGATTGAGCCAGGCCAGATCCATCAGTGGCGGGTGCGCCGTCATGAAGCCTGCCCGGTTGGCATAGATGGTGACAAGCGGGATGCAGTCGAGGCTGCTGTCCCCGGCATCGTCACGATGCCACGGGCCGAGACCGTCGGCATCGCGCTGCCAGATTTCAAAGTGGCCGGGATAGAGCACCCGGATCTGGCGTTCGGTCTTGTCTTCCCATGTGCCGGATGTCCGGTTCACGGTCTCCCGAATGCGGACCCGCGTCAGGGCGCTGCCGATGCCGCTCTCCTGGCCGCGCCAGCCGATCAGGTCCGGCGCCTGTATATGAACGAGATAGGGCCGGGCGGTATCCTTTCCTCCCTCTCCGATCCGGGGATGGTCGACCAGAATATGCGTGAGGCCATCGGTCAATGCAGCCTGCATCACATCGCGGGCGAACACTGTGAGGTTGCGGCCGCCCAGATCGACATTGTCCGCCAGCGCCGTCAGGGCGTCCGGCGGCGTGCCGGTCAGACTGGCAGGCCGGTGGAACGGTTTTCCGAGCAGGGTCTGGATCGTGCGCTGTAATCCGTTGAACAGCACGCTCCGGTTCAGCCGGATTGTATAGGCTTCTCGTGTCTCTCCGGGCTCCCGGGGCAGCCATTTCTCTCCGCGCTGCCGCATGATGCGGGTGCCGCCGAGCAGGTCGTGGATCAGCTCCCAATCGGTGGCCATATCCTGATAGGCGGCATTCGGTGTTGCGACGTCGGAACTCATTTTTTGGCCTTTCTGCGGTATACTTATCCGTCATGCCTGAGCCAGAGTTCCCGGCAGCCGGCATAGTTTAGCTGTTCCGGCGTCAGCCCCCCGACAGGTCGGGTTTCCGCTGCGACGAGGGACCAGATGGCGTCTGGAACCGGGCTGTGCGGCTGCTCCGAGGACGTCAGCCGTCCTTGTTCGGTCAGCCATTTCAGGCCGTGAAAATGGACCCGGACACGCTGTGTTCCGGTACTGCGGTCTTCCGGTGCCGGAAACCTGATCAGGAAGCGGTGCCTGTCGAAAACCCGTTCGGCCAGGGCTGCCAGCCGCCGCCCCAGGACGGCATTGCCCTGGTAGCCCAGGCTGCGCAATTTCGTGGTCATCACCCCGAGGACCTGCTCGCCGCAGCGGGGCGGAACATACAGAGTAGGCGTGCCGGTCACGGCGCGCAGACCGGCGAGGACAGGGGCCGTTGTTTCCCGCAGGCACTGGAATGTCACGGAGGCCGGCGAGATCACCGCGCGGATATCGTCACCGGCGTCGTCGAGCAGGCCGAATTCCTCCTGAAAACGGTTGATGGCATCCAGCAGCGCATCGCTGGCGACGCCATCGATCCCGCCTGGCCAGTAGGGTTGCCCGAACAGGTCCTTGATATGGGCGAGCAGGGCCTGAACGAGAGCTATATCGTGCGGTTGCCCGGTACCGGGCCCGACGCTTGTTTCGAGGTACGCGATTACAGGCATCTCCCACCTCCCC
The DNA here is from genome assembly GCF_034670185.1 of Nisaea sp. NCBI lineage: Bacteria > Pseudomonadati > Pseudomonadota > Alphaproteobacteria > Rhodospirillales > Thalassobaculaceae > Nisaea > Nisaea sp. The sequence continues at coordinate 626,427 of NZ_JAXMNY010000002.1, read as the reverse complement.
AAGTGGTTGGCCCCAAGTGGTTGGCCTCAAGTGGCTGGCTCAAAGGCCAAGCGTTCAGGTTCGGTTCGATTGGGCTCAAACCAGGAATTGCCCGGTCTGAGTCCGGTTTCGGCTCAGCAAAAGTTCTGTCAGGGCCCAGACAAGCGCATCCACCCGGTCGGGTGAGCCATTGCCGCCCGATGCTCCGGTGAAGCTGCACATCTGATCCTCAAGCAAATCAAGGCGGCCGACATGATGGACGCGGCCCTGTTCGTAGAGGGCTGCAACCGGCTCGGCCCGGGTCTGTTTGCCGCGGCTGGCACGAACCAGACGCAGGGGGACGGACGGATCGACACTGCGCAGCACCTGCTCCACCATGTCTCCTCCCTGATTGACCTCGGCGACGATGCGATCCGCTGCATGCCGGTGATAGGCGTCGATGGCGCGGACCGCCCAGTCGTTCGGGGCAAGCCGTCCGGAAAGATCCTCCAGTACAAAAGCGGTCTCGGCGGCGCGTCCGGCGACCAGGATGCCGGTCTCGTTCGAGGCGGAATGGTGGCTTGCCGCCGGATCGATGGCGACCACGATGCGGTCCAGAGCGGGTTGTTCTCCCGGGGCCAAGCGGGCGGCTTCCAGCCGCTCCCGGCGCCACAATGCACCCGGCACATCGGTCAGGAATTCACCGTCGAGTTCCTGCCGTCCAAGCCGGGTGCCGCCATAGGCACTTTCCATGGCGGCCAGGAAACCCGGGGCAAGGTTGAGACGGTTCTCCGTGCTGCGGCCCCGGGTCAGCACTGTGCCGTCAGCCTCCGCGATACGCTTCAGCCAGTCCTTCGGACGCGGTGTTGTGGTTGCAATGCATTGCGGCCGGGTGCCGAGCCGCAGGGCCATCATCAGGTTGTGCCAGGCTTCGGGCTGGGGCCAGGCGGCAATTTCGTCGGCCCAGGCCATGTCGAACTGATGTCCGCGCACCTGGTCCGGATCGTCGGCCGAGAGCAAGGTCGCGATGCTGCCGGACTTCCAGGTCAACCGGCGCTTCGATGGCTCGTAGTGTGGCCGTTCCCATGGCGGGGCAATGGCCAGCAGGCCGCTTTCGCCTTCGACCATGACGTCGCGGACATCACCGGCGGTGGCCCCAATGACGGCTGCGCGCTGGCAGCGGCCGCTTTCGAGCGCGGCTCTGATCCATTCGGAGCCGGTCCGGGTTTTCCCGAATCCGCGCCCGGCCAAGATCAGCCAGACACGCCAGTCGCCGGCCGGCGGCAGTTGTTTCTCGCGCGCCCAGAACGGCCAGTCGTATAGCAGAAGGGCGGCTTCGGCGTCACTGATCCCGCTCAGGAACCGGGTCCGTTCCATCGGACTCATCATCCGGCACGGTTGCGGGTGGAGACAGGGCTTTGAGGCGGGCGGCGAGTTTTTCCTTGGCTCCTTTGAGGTGGCGCTCCAGGTCTTCTGATCCGGCATCTCGGCCCTCCCGGAAAGTTTCCGGGCGGTGTGCCCGCAATAGGAACATCAGGAGCGAGTCGGAATATTTCCGGACCGTCCCGCAGATCCTGCCTTGATGGAAACGCGGTTGTTCCACGCCCTCGACGGCCCGGCTTCGGGCCTCGGCCTCAAGCAGGTCGACCGCCATGTCCAGTGCGTCGTCCCAGGCATCGGCGAAGGCCTGATCCTGGCGCCTTATCTGATAGGCATTGCTGCGATCGAGCCGCGCCTTGCGGGCGGCTTCACTGACATTTCCTGTTTCGGCGAGAGCTTTCAGAAAATGCCGCTTCTTGCGTGTCCGGGCTGCGGATTCGGCCATGCGTTTCACCCAATAAAAAAGGCGCCCTGCGGGGTGTTCCCACAAGGCGCCGACGATAGAATAGTATTTAGCCGATTTTATAAACCTTGTAAAGCGGTTTTTTCCGATAGAGCGTCATTTGTATGTATGTTGACTTAGGGGATATTCGCAATTAATCCATTAAAATCAACATATTGATGTTTCGATTAATCGGAAAAAACCGATTAATCGGGCCTGCGAAAAACGTGCGGCGGGGGTGTCTTTCGAAGCCGGTCGCGGATTGCGGCCAGTCCCCGGTCCTCTATCCGGCGCAGCGTGACGTGACTGCGCCCGTCAATATCCTCCAGTTTTCGCCAGGCGACGCCGCAAGCCCGGGCCCAGACCACGATCCGTTGCTCCTGATCGCAGGCGAACATCCAGCCGAGGCTTTCATCAAGCCGGTCGATGGCCGCCGGGCTTGGTGATGCCGGCCGTGTTCTTCCCGGTGACATTTCATGCGCAAAGCTGTTTTGCGCCACATCCGGCCATGCTGTGAGCCGGGCTTTGCCATATGCCCGTGGCAATCGGTGCAAAGTGTCCGCTGCTTCTTTCAGGTAGTGTTTGATCCATTTTGGATCCGGCACAATCTGCGTGCTCGTCATTGACTCCCTCCAATCGGAACCGATCAGCGTCGCGATGAACAGGCGTCGTTAAAGATGTGGGCGTGGCTTTTCTGCGCTGAAAGCGTTAAGTTGCGACGAGATCGGATTTTCCCGGTCAAAAAATTCCTTTGCCACTGACGCTTAGGTTGTTCTAGGCGAAAGATTAAAATTCGGCAATAGGAAAAAAACTCTTGATCATCCGATTGTGGAAGTTTAGGTTCCGGTTATGAAGCTCGATCTCCAGCGAAAGCGCATCCTGGAATTGGTGGCGCATCGTGATCCGCCGACGGATCTGAAGAAGGCCTCGCTGGCTTGTGGCAAGAATCACGCCTACTTGCATCAATTCATCAATCGGGGAACGCCACGGAAGTTGCCGGAGGACGTGCGGTATGCGCTGGCCCGGCATCTCGGCGTCGACGAGGCTGTTCTGCGGCCGGAGCAGGGGGCGGCATCTCCGCCTTCTCCGGCGCGCCGGATCGGCCCTTCAGCGATCATGCCGCCTTTTTCCGGCTCCGGGTCTGTCGATCCGGCGGGGGTCGTCGCGGTTCCGGAAGTCCGGATTTCCGCATCGGCCGGTGGCGGCGCCAATCTCGAACAGGAGCCGGGCGGCAACGACTGGTATTTCGACGCGGGCTGGCTTCGGTATGAGCTGCGGGCATCGGCCCGGGATCTCCGGGTGATTTCCATCGACGGCGATTCCATGGAGCCGGTGCTGTATTCCGGCGACAAGGTGATGATCGATCTCAGCCGCACCGCCCCTTCGCCGCCGGGTATTTTCGTACTGCATGACGGTATCGGTCTGGTTGCCAAGCAGCTCGAATATATTCCCAACAGCGACCCGCCACGGGTGCTGATCCGCTCGGAAAGCCCGCGATATCAGGATTACGAACGGACGATTGAAGAAGTGAATATAGTCGGCCGCGTGATATGGTTCGCCCGGCGCCTCTAGGAAAATGCCAGGCCCGAACTAATTTTTAACGGGTCGGTACCATAATCGGCGCGCGAGCCAGAACGCGCGGAGACGAGAGTTGAGCGAAACCCCGAAAACCATATGCGGCCCTTGGCGCTATGTGCTGCTTTGCGTCGGCATGCTTTGCACAGTGCTGGGTGTTGCCGGTATCGTGCTGCCGGGATTGCCGGGGACGCTGTTTCTGCTGATTGCGGTCTGGGCTTTTTCCCGCTCTTCCGAACGGTTCCATCTCTGGCTCTACAACCATCCGCATTTCGGCAGCGGCGTGCGCGCCTGGCATGAGCATGGGGTGATCCCGCCGCGGGCCAAGATCGCCGCCGTGACGATGATCGGCTTTTCCTTCGCGCTGCTCTGGGGCTTTGTGCTGGAGGACTGGCGACTGGCGGCGGCGACCGGTGTCACTCTGGCGCTTGTCGCGACCTGGATCGCGACCCGTCCGGGAACGATCAGGCAGGAAGATCCCGCCTGACCGCTTCCCGCGCAAGGCGGATCAGTTCTTTTTCATGCCGTGACCATGTTTCATGCCCATGTTCCCGGCGCCCGCCCCGACGGCCTTGACCATGACGTTGATCTTTACCGAACCGGACTTCTCGAAGGTCAGGGTCAGCGGGAACATCTCGCCTTCCACCAGCGGTGCCTTCAGGCCGATCATCATGACGTGAAAGCTACCGGGCTCCAGCATAGCATGGCCGTGCGCCGGGACCGTGATAGGGCCGCTCGGCCGCATTTTCATCACCCCGTTCTCATGCAGATGGGTGTGCAGCTCGACCCGGCTGGCAACGTCGCCGGACGCTGCCATCAGGCGGTCATCCGCCCCGCCATGATTTTCGAGTTTCATGAAGGCGGCGCCGTTCTTGGCGCGGCCGGGTGTGGCCCGGGCCCAGGGATGTTCGACCGTGATGTCGCCCACCTTGAACTCTTCGGCTGAGGCAATGCCGCCGAACAGGGGCAGGGTAACGATGGCGAGTGCGGCGAACCGCGTGGCGATTTTTGCAAACTGGATCATTGATCTGTCTTTCAATTTTTGGGGCGCGGCGTCAGTGACGCCGCTTGTCTTCAAGCTGAATTGAAAGCTCAGGCGGGAGGGGCCCGGGGATTGCGGAACCGGGTGAAACTCTGACGATCGGCCTGATATAGCCCCGTCGCGAGATGGCTAGCCGCGGAGATCCGCCCGGCCGTGTCCGGATTGCCGGAAGGCATGGTCGTGGCCGCTGCCACGCCGCAGAGCGTGCAATGATTGCAATCGGGTGCGTTTTCCTGCTGGCTGTCTTTCCGGCCGCCGGCAGCATCATCGATGGCGCCAAGGCAGAGTTCGGCGAGGTCCGCCGTAAGGCTGCCCGGAGGCGTCGCAGTGAGGGCGGCGGAGGCACCGAGCGTGAACCCGGCCTGTGTCAGCAGAGCCAGAATGCCAAAAACAGCCGCAATCATCCGACGCCGGGCATGGCTGTGTCCCGCCGGATTCCGCAGTTCGGTTGTTGTCAGCGTGGCATGTCGCATGTCATCACCATAGCAGGCGCCGCCGGAAGTGGTTAGGCGCCATACGTCGCATGCAGAAAGGGCGCGCTTTATGGGCCGAGGACGGCAGAGAAGCAAGCGGGGCCGGCCGGCACAACGGCCGGCACAACGTCGGGGATATCCAGCGAATACGCCGCTCCTCGAAGTTGTGGTCGAGCGGCTTGGCGGGCGCGGCGACGGGTTGGCCCAGGCTGAGATCAAGACCGGCTATGTCAGCGAGACCCGTCCGCTTTTCATTCCCTTTGCCTTGCCCGGCGAGCGGGTCCGGGTGCGCCCGGTGTCCGACCGTGGCGAGGGCGTGGCCTGCGATCTGATCGAGCTGGTGGAGCCGGCTCCGGAACGGGTCGATCCGGCCTGCGAGCATTTCATGATCTGCGGCGGTTGCGCCGTGCAGCATCTGGAGACTGGCGCTTATCAGGCCTGGAAGCGGGATCAGGTGACGCAATATCTTGGCCGCGCCGGCCTCGGGTCGGTGCCGGTCGCGGCGCTGCGGACCTGCGCGCCCGGCGCCCGGCGCAGGGCCGATTTCGTGCTCCGCATGACCGGCAAGAAACTGGTCGCCGGTTTTCATGAACGCGGCAGCAACCGGATTGTCGAGATCCGCGAATGTCCGGTCCTGCGGCCGGCCGTCTTCGCCCTGATGGCGCCGCTGCGGCAGCTTTTCGCCGATGTGCTGGAGTCCGGGCAATCCGTCGATTGCGTGGTGAACGAGCTGGATAACGGGCTTGATCTGCTGCTCCGCCTGCCGGACCACCCCGATCTCGATTTCCGCGAGCGGCTCGCGGCCTTCGCCGAAGAGCAGGATTTGACCCGGCTCTCCTATCATGCCGAGGGCGACACTCTGCCGGACCCGGTGCCGCTGGCCCAGCGCCGCACGCCGACGATCAAGTTCGGTCCGGTTTCCGTGGCGCCGCCGCCTGGCGCTTTTCTGCAGGCGACGGTGGATGGCGAGGCGGCGATTCAGCAGCTGGTCCGCGAAGGTACCGACGGCGCCCGCTCTGTGCTCGATCTTTATGCCGGATGCGGCACCCTGTGCCTTGCGCTGGACGGAACGGCGGAGCGGCTCGCGGTGGAAGGCGATGATAGTCTGCTCGCGGCGATCCGGTCTGGCGCCGATGCGGCCAGGCTCGGCGGCCGTGTCCGGACCGAGCGGCGCGACCTGACCCAGCGCCCCTTTGCCGGAAAGGAACTCGGCAAGTTCGATGCTGTGGTGCTTGATCCGCCCCGCGCCGGCGCCCGGGAGCAGGCGGTCGCGCTGGCGGAATCGAAGGTGCAGCGGATCGTCTATGTGTCCTGCAATCCGGCGACTTTTGCCCGGGACGCACGGACGCTGGTGGATGGCGGTTACGACTGCGTTGAGGTCACCCCGATCGACCAGTTTCTCTGGACGCCGCATATCGAGCTTGTTGCCCATTTCGTTCGGCGTGACGGGTGATCGGGATGCCGGACCCGGCGCGCATACGCAAAAGGACCGTGACGGTCTCCGGCCATGTCACCTCCGTATCGCTGGAAGAGGCGTTCTGGGATGTGTTGAAGGAGATTGCCGCTGCCAGGGATCTCTCGATCAACGGTCTCGTCTCCGAGGTGGATGCAACGCGCAGCGGCAATCTTTCAAGTGCGCTGCGCGTGTTCGTTCTGTCTGAACTGCTGACCGGAAAACCGTCAGTTCCCGAGTAACCCTTTCAGCACGCCGCGCAGCGCCTTTTGCGGATCGATCTTCTCGACCGGTTGGCTCGGCGCGGAATCGGGTGTCGTTGTGGTTGTGCCGTCGCTGCTGCTGTCCGGGCTCTTGTTGAACTGCCTGAGGATACCGCGCTCGATTACCCGCTGCAGGACGAAAGTCTGCAGCTTGTTGGCATCGAGGATTTTGCGCGGATTGTCGAGTGGCCCGGTGAGCCGCAGGCCGATGGGCGGCGAGTTCGGATGCTCGCTGAGCCAGAACTGGGTGCGGACATCCATTTCCTGCGGCGGCAGATTGACGACGGCGGTGCCGCGGCCCTCGGCGGCCTTCGACTTGAGCGAGATGTCTTCCGACTGCAGCACTCCGTTGGTGATCTTGTAGCTCGCGGTCAGGCTTTCGAACGGTGTCGTGCCGCCCTGCATGGCCCTCTGGGCCAGCACCAGGAAATCGACGGAGCGGTCGAGCTGCTTCAACTGCTCGCTTACCGCAGGCAGGTCGAAGCCTTCGACGCTGCCGTTGACCACTTTCACGGCGCCGCTGCCCTGCAGTCCGGAAACCAATGCGTATTCGCTGCGGCCTTTGGTGTTCAGGCTGGTTTCATAATCCAGGGTGCCGGTGACCTGGGGCGCGCCGGTCGCAGCGGAGGCCGCGGCCTGTTTCACATCGGCGTTCTTGATGGCGAGGGTGAGGCCGGCCGATGGCGTGGCGCCGTGTTTCAGGGAGGCCGTGCCGTTCAGGGTGCCGCCGAACAGACCGGAGGTCAGGCGGGATACGGTCAATGCGCCATTCTCCAGCGCTGCGGCCAGGTCCAGCTTGTCCAGCTCATAGGCGCCGTAGAGAACCTTTTCCGCCTTCAGGCTGATATTCGCATCGGCGGCGAGCAGTCCCGATGTGTCGATCGACTCCCGCGACCATGTCCGTGAGCTGCTTTTCACCGGCACAACCGGGGCAACGCCGCCGGCGGGTGCGGCACTACCCTTGGGCAGCCAGGGGTCAATGGCAATGGTGCCTGATTCAGCGGCGAACGTCAGTTTCGGGCGCGGTCCGGTGAGGGCGAGCGAGGCCGTCCCTGTCAGCGAGATCGGTCCAAGACCGAGCCGCAGGCCGTTGATTTTCAGAGTATCGGTATTGCCTTCCAGGCGGCTTACCAGGGTTGCCGGACCAAGATCGCGCTTGGTCGGGGCGTAACCTGGCGAAAACCCGCGTATCAGGGCAACCACATCCGGATGAGCATAGCGCGTGTCGAGTGCAAGCGCCGTCTGCTCGGGACCGGGAGCGATCGTCCCCTTCAGGCCGAGCTGGCCGCCGCCGAGATCCATCGTCGCGTCGACGCCATAGGCGCCGTCCGGCGCCGACATCACGGTCGCCGCAAGCGCCAGGGAGCCGAGCGTAACGTCCTTCGGGACCGCACCGGGAGACAGGGTCGCCGCGAGCTTGTCCACGCTCGGATGTTGCAGCTTGAGCGCCAGATCGACATTCAGCGGTTGCGCCAGCGGGTGCAGGATGCCTTTGACCGAAGCCGTCGCGCCGGCTGCTTTTGCCGTCGCATCGATGGTCAGGGCGGACAGGTCGCCGAGGATGCTGCCGGTCAGTGTGGCGCCGCCGATACGTTGCAGCGTCTCGCTCGGCTCAATGCCGGCGAGGCGTGCCAGACGGGTCACCGACTTGGCATCGATCTGGAACTCCAGTTTCGTATTCGGGTCCGACACCGCCCCGGCGAGGGAGCCGCTCAGAGTGACCTTCGCACCGCCGAGGTCGGCGATGGCGAGCTTGCTGACGGAGAGTGCTCCGTTCTGGATGCGTGCCTCAAGCTGACCGCCGATAATCGGGGTCTTGCGCACCGTGATTTCGTCAAACCCGATACGGATATTCGCATCGAAACTGTTCAGGGCAACCGCAGCCTGTTCCATCGGGGAGGGGCCGGACGACGCGGGTTTGCCGGATGCGGCGGGCGTTGTCTTTCCCGCCTGATCTTCCGGGGGCAGATAGGCATCCAGATTGATCTTGCCGAGATCCAGCGCCAGACCGAAGGCCGGACGGTCCCGCAGAAGCAGGGTAAGGCCGCCCCGGACCCGGGTGTTGTCGAGATCCATGGTCCAGTCGGTCAGCTGGATCTGTTCCGGGCTTGCCGAAATGTTGGCGCCGAGGCTGCCCTTGCGCAGCCGGTCGGCGGCAATAGAGTCGATTTCGATATCGAGCCAGCCGAGCGTTCCGCGCAGATTGTCTGAAACGAAGTCGGCACGGCCGGTGAATTGCGGGCTGCCGCTTGCGCTTTTCAAGGTGCCGGAAAGGCTGAGGTCGGAGCCTCCGGGCATTTGCGCGCTGAACACTTTCAGCACTGCCGCCCCATTGGCGAGCGAGGCCTCGAGCCGAGGCTGGCGAATGACCCCGCCGCGATAATCGACGGCATCGGCTGTCAGAACCAGATCCGCATTGATCCCGGCCGGGAGGGCGAAATTCGCAGTGGCTGTGTTTGCGGGGGCCGGTGTGGCGGCGGGTGTAGCTCCGCCAGCTTCTTTGCCGCTGGCCAGTGCTGCCAGCACGTCATCCAGCACGAACCGTTCCAGGGCCAGTCTCGCGTCGACGTCTATGCCGCCAGCGAGAAGGGCCGTTACGGCACCTTTCGCGGAGAGTCCGCCCGCGCTCAGGGCAAGCTCATCGAGAACAGCGCGCTCGGCGGAGGCTTCCAGTTTTGCCGACAGCTTGAACGGTCCGGCCAGCGCGGCCGGAAGACTGTCGGTGCCCGTGCCGAGCGGGGCCAGTGTCGCGCCGGCGGCGGCAAGATCCTTGCCGGTGGCGCCGATGGTGCCCATCAGCCGCGGCATGTCGCCAAGCACGAGGGTGCCGCTATAGCTCAGCTCCGCCGCCTTGTTACCGAGGGTGACGATGGTCTCCAGCGGTGTCGCGTGGCCGGCGTCGATTGTGCCGGTCGCGGCGGACAGCGTGATCGGGATGTCCTTGTAGGTGAAATCGCCTGTCAGCTTGAAGGGGCCGTTCAGGCTGCTGGCACTGAGGGCGACATCCAGGCTGGCAACGCTATGTGTTTCTCCCGTTGCGTGATCGAAAAAGGAGATGCGGCCGTTCGCGATGGTAGCGCCATCGAGGCTGAAATCGATATCCCCTCCGCTGTCAGCGCTTGTGTTCCCGGCGGAGCCCGCCGTCTCTTCCGGCTTGCTGGCGGGGGTGCTGAATGTCCAGTTGTTGCGGCCGTCCGGAAACTGCTCAAGCGCGACAACCGGGTCTTTCAGGGTGACGGACGCCACCTTGACCTTGCCGCTCAGTAGCGGCGCGAGTGCGACATGGATTTGCAGCGCGCCCGCCGAAACGAAGGTGTCGGCGCTGCCGCCCTCGACATTTGCGAGCTTCAGCTTTTCAACCGACAGCCGGGGGGCCGGGAGCACCTGGAAACTGATATCGCCGTCAATTTCGAGCCGGCGGCCGGTCTGTTCCTCGACGGTCCGGGTGATCTCGGCCTTGTAACTGTTCCAGTCGACAAAACTGGGCCCGACAAGGACGACAACGCCCAGAACGACAATCAGCGCCAGAACCGTGAGAACCAGTTTCTTCACAGTGGTCTCCAATTGGTGCCGTCCATGGGGAGACGGTGCCGGGTTGATGCAGAGTACGGTAGCAATATGCCCGCAATCGGGTCCTCAATCTACATGGCGCGTGCTCTGGCACAAGTCACCAAAGCGATAGGGTGGCAGCGGGGCGGTGATGGGGTAAGCTGCGGCCGCTTTTGATGAATTCCTGCGTTGGGGGACGCCGTCCGTGATTGAATCCTTATTGCCTGACTCCGTGCCGCTATGGGCGTGTATATCGCTGATCCTTTTCAGCTATGTGACGTCCGCTGTGACTGTGGCCTTCGGTCTTGGGGGAGGGGTCATGATGTTGGTCGCGATCGGCTCCGTGCTGCCGCCGCTGGCGGTGATCCCGGTACATGGCGTTGTCCAGTTCGGCTCCAATGCCGGGCGCGCCTTTGTGATGCGTGAGCACACGGAGCGGAAGCTCTTCTGGTTTTTTCTGATCGGCGCCCTGATCGGTGTCGCGCTTGCGGCGCAGATTGTCGTTTCCTTGCCGCAGGCGGCCCTGCAGGCGGTGCTGGCCTGCTTCATCCTTTACACGGTCTGGGGACCGAAGCTCGGCAAGCACAAGGTGCCGGCGGCGGGTTTTATCGGGGTCGGCGCGGTTACAAGTTTCGCCACGATGTTCGTTGGCGCGACCGGCCCGCTGCTGGCCGCCTTTCTGCCGCCTGATCGCTACGGCAAGATGGTCACGGTGGCGACCCACAGTGCCTGCATGACGGTGCAGCACGGTGTGAAGGTCGTCGCGTTCGGCATCGTCGGCTTCGCCTTTCCGGAATGGATCCCGTTGATCGTCGCCATGATTGCGACAGGGTTCCTCGGCACGGCAACCGGCAAGAAAGTGCTGGAATGGATGCCCGAGCGTGCTTTTGCGATCGGCTTCAAGACCGTTCTGACATTGCTGGCGGCGCGTCTGCTCTGGGTCGGCGTCAGCAGCCTGATCGGGTCCTGATCCGGACCGATCCACTTTGCCCTTGGAGGGACGAAAGCGATGTATGTCATCACCGTCGAATTTCATATCCGGCCGGCCATGGCGGCGGCGTTCAGGGAGGCAATGCTGGAGAATGCGGTGGCCTCGTTGAGGTTCGAGCCCGGATGCAATCAGTTCGATGTCTGCTTCGATCCGCAAGACCCGGCGCATTGCTTTCTTTATGAGCTCTATGACGACGAAGGGGCCTTCAAGGACCATCTCGCAAGCGACCATTTCAAGGCCTTCGACAGTCGCGTCGCGCCGATGATCGAGCAAAAGAATGTGAGTGTCTGGGAGCGTGCCTGAGTCTGACCGGGGATCGTCAGATCGAAGCCGCGGGCGGCTATTCCGCCGGAACCGGTTCCGGGGAGAGGCCTTCGACTCTGGCGGGCATTTCTGCTGAGCCTTCCACGTCGACGCCCTGCACCGCCGCCGGTGTGAGCGGCATCGGGCGGACCACCGGGTGCATCTTGATCGAGCGGATCTTCAGATCGTGGATCGCATCGCGTGGCACGTATTCCACGGCGATGCGGGCCAGTTGCCGCCGGAGCTGCGGCAGGCGGATTTGCCAGACCGCGCTATCGACCAGACGCTGGATCTCGGTCTGGCAATGCAGCGATATAGCTTTGGACTTTTCGCGGATCACCTGGGCGCTGGCTGGGCCCGGCGCGGTGAAGATGACGTCGATCACGAATTTCTGGTCAAGCCCGCGATCGCTTTCGAAATAAACCTCGATCGGCGGCGTCAGCCGTACCGGCTCGATCCGGATATACCGGTTCGGGTCGTGGCTGACGATCGGGTCGAAATGCAGCACGCTCATCATCGCCGTGATCAGGCATGTGCCCATCGTGATGAAGCCGAAAAGATGCGCCCAGGGCATATGGTCGAGGGTGACCGGGGTCATCGGGTAGGTCACCAGGCGCTGGTAATAGTCCGGATCGACCCGCCAGTTGAAGATGTTCACGTGAAGCAGGAACGAGAAATCGCCCCAGTCATTCAGGGTCGGGCCGATGCCGAGGATGGCCGCGTTGTACAGGGCGACAACGAGGCCGGTCAGAAAGATCATTCCGAGGGCGGAGGCCAACCCGGCGCACAGGTGCCACTTCATCCAATACGCGGCAACCTCGACACGATAGCGGTGCATGACACGCGCTTCACGTTCGGCTTGCTCGTCAAGGATGAGGTAGCGTGTCATTAGCGAAAATCGTTTCCTTTTGAAGGTATTTTTAAAATTTAGATTCTGATCTTAAACCATTTTTGATCAATTGACTTAAAATATCAAACCGGACCTATAATTGTCCAGCAGAGCGTTTATTATAAACTGAAGTTACGATGAATATCCTTAAAATTTCGAATATTTAGTGGCGCCCACGCCCGGTCTGACGCATATGTCGTGTCTGTAGGGGGAATGTCTCTGTTGCCGCATTCCCGGCGGGGTTGTTTTAAGGTGAGGTGCGAAAATGTCCGGTGTCTTCAGCAGTCTGATGGCTGGTCTTCCGTATCTGATCGCGCATTTCGCGGCGAGTTTGGGAATGCTGCTGATCGGAACCCTGATCTATATGCGGATCACGGCACATGACGAGATGAAGCTGATCCGGGAAGGCAACGTCGCCGCCGCGCTGTCGCTTGCCGGCGCCATACTCGGCCTGGCGATCCCGCTTGCTTTCTGTCTGGCGGCCAGTGTCAGCCTTGTCGACATTCTGATCTGGGGCACGGTGACTCTGGTGATCCAGATCCTGGTCTTCAGGGTGACGGATCTCGCCATACGCAATCTTTCCACGCGCATTGAAGAAGGCGAGATCGGGGCCGCAACGCTCCTTGTCTCGATCAAGCTCTCGGTTGCTGCCCTTAATGCGGCGGCTGTTTCGGGCTAGCGGCTATGCGCTCTCTTCCGCCTGAGAAACTGGGAATACTCGGCGCCGTGTCAGCTATTGTGCTGGCCGGGTTGTTCGAGTGGGGCGGGGATCTCATGCGGCCGGCACCGGAAGCTTTTCCTGACCGCTCCGGATATGCAGCGCCGCCGGTTCGGGATCTGCCGCCGGGCCGGACGCCGCGCCGGCCTCTGCCGCCACCGAGCCTGTACGATATAAAGCTGAGGATCGAAGAGCGCGAAAAGATCGGTAGCGGCGTTGGTACAGCGTTCGTTGTATCGCCGGATTACTGGCTGACCGCGCGGCATGTCGTCGAGGGATGTGACCGGTTGGGGTTTGTCGTCGACCGGCAGCATGTGGTGCCTATCAGGAGTGATGCGGTGTTGCATCCGGATGCTGACATTGCGCTTGTCCGCGCTGATGCCGGGCGGTCACCAGCGCTCTCTCTTGGTCCGCTGCCGGATATCGGCGATGTCGGATACCATTACGGTTTTCCCGGAACCGGGAAGGGGCGTGTTTCCTCTGCGCTGCTTGGGCGCGGTGAGCTTCATGGAAAGTCGTTGCGCGGCATAGGTCGTCTTGTTTTGGTCTGGGCCGAAACCGGGCGTGAAGGTGTGGCGCCGGGCAGCCTCGGCGGAATCAGTGGTGGGCCAACGCTGGATGCATCGGGGCGTCTGGTCGGCATCGCCATAGCCTCGAACACAAGGCGCGGGCGTGTCTCAACGGTTGCGCCGCGCACGATCCAGCAGATGCTGAACAGCGGAAAAGTTCCGGTTCAGGAAGCGAAGCAGGCCGGGTGGGCCGGGGCCCCGTCCTTCTCCGAGCTGGAGCAGATCGGGACCGTCCGGCAGCTCTATTGCAAGGTGGGCAGCTAACCGGGCGGTATGCCGGTTAGCGCCATTGACCGGGCGTGCTCAGGGGACGTGCTCAGGGAACGAAGGCGCAGCGCATGTTGCCCCAATGGCGTCCGGAAAGCGTGATTGGCGCATCGATTTCCTTCAGCAGCACTTTCTTTCCGCCGCCCATATCCCGGACATAGGTCTGAAGCTGATGCGGCTCCTTGTTGCCCGCCGCCAGCAGCCCCGCCCGGTCGTCGAAAATCCGCCGGTTGCGGCAGTTCGCAGCGTTCCAGACCGGATCGTCTGGGCGTTGCGGCTGCGAAACTGCGGCGTTGTGCGTGCCGATATAGCCGTTCCTGTCGGTAGCGCAGAGCAGCCGGATGCGGTCGTCCCGGTCCTTGTGGTGCTCCTGTATGGGCGTCAGCAACTCGTCGGTAAGATCGACGAACCTGGTCGAATATTGTGCCGGATTGGTGCCCGGCATCGCCGCGTATTGGCTGTCGAACATATCCTCGATGGAAATCCGCCCCGAGTTGACGGCGCTGGCAAAGGCGTTCTCGGCTTCCTGTGCGGCCGTGACGCAAATGTCCCGGAAGACGTCATTTTCACCCATGGCCTGCTCAATCATGGCGCCGATCATTTCGGCGGCCATGGCGTCGATATTCTCGAAGGCGGCGTGGATGCCGAGAGAGGTGGCGGCAACCACGCGGGCCGGAATGCGGACCCCGTTGGGAAGGGTGACGCTGCCGAGCGTTGCCGGCTCTACGGTTTCCTGACCGTCGCACAACAGCAGGGCGCCGCGTGGCGAGAGATCGGCGATGAAGCCTTCTGCCTTGATGGGGCCGAACTGGATCGTCCCGTTGATCACGGTCGGGATCCGGTCGGTCCCCCGGCGGTTCGTATCTTCACCTGCCCGCACAACGATGCCGAGCCGGCGTTTCATGTCGCTCACATTCGTGCTGACATTTTTCGCTAGGGTTTCGATCGCGGTTGCCGACTGGCTGGTGCGCTCCGCATGTTCGGCAACTTTGGCGATGGAGGCGGCGACCTGACCGGTCATTTCCGATGCCTCGTTCGAGGATCGGCCGATCTCGCTGGTTGCAGCCAATTGCTCCTCGACGGCGGAAGCAACCCCGGATGAGATTCCATTCACATCCGCAATTTTTGCAGCGATCCCGGTGATGGCCTCGACCGAGGAACGGGTCGCGGTCTGCACGCCGGCGGTGTGCTGGCTGACCTCCTGGATGGCATTTTCGGTCTGTTGTGCCAGCGATTTCACCTCGGAGGCGACGACCGCGAAGCCTTTCCCGGCCTCGCCTGCACGGGCGGCCTCGATTGTCGCGTTCAGGGCAAGCAGCTTCGTTTGTGCTGCGATGGAGTTAATCAGACCGACGACGGAGCTGATGTTTTTCGTGGCCTCTTCGAGGGCCGAAACCCTCTCACGCGCGCCCTCGGCGCTGTCAGTTGCCTCTGCCGTCAGCCGCGCTGAGTCCGAGACCTGCTCGGCGATTTCCTGGCTTGAGGCGCTGAGCTCCTCGGTCGCGGCGGCGACGGAGTTCACATTTCCGGCGGTGATGTCGGTCGCGCCGCGCACTTCGTTGATCAGCGTCGCCATCTCGGTGGCAGCAACGGCCAAGCCGTTTGTCAGCTCGGCGACCCGTCCGGCCTGCAGCATGACCTCTTCCACGGTCTGATCGATCTCGCGTTCAAGGGTGTCGGCGAGGTTGAGGACCTGATGCTTGAGTTTTTCTGTCTCATCTGACGAGCCGGCGGCACCCTGCGCGAGATCCATACCCAGCGCGATGGCCTTTGCCACGGCGCCGCAATACCGCACAGCATCGTCGGCACGTTTGTACTTGCTGGCAATCAGGCTGAAAAGGCGCGGCTGGATGAAGGCGGCTGCGGCGGTATGCCAGCGCTGGCCGAGGCCGATCCCGGTATGAAGCTCGCCGATCTCTCGGGAGCGCGCGAGATAATCGTCGTTGAACCCGTCATTGAAGAACGATTCCCAGAACCGGCTCTGCGCCTGCTTGAGGATGTCAGGGTCCGGGCCCTGTTCCAGGTTTGCGGCGATTTCCGGGTCGGAGGCGATATGGCGGTAGAATTGATCCAGGATGGACGGCAGCCCCTTTTCGACGAGAGGCCAGGTTTGCTTGAGGGCCAGCAGGGCCCCTTGATCGATTTCGTTAAATGCCTGCCGCCAGGTTTCAGTCTGTTCCGCCATGGGTTGTTTCCCCCTTGTTATTCTGGTTGGCCGTTGATCCAGCCTTGCCCCAAATATTTTGACTTTCCTCAGTCTGAGATTGATTTCATTAATAGTACAATAATGTTCAGGACATTTTCGGAAATTTGTTCGTAGCTCCCGGAATCTCCTATGTGACCTCGCGTTCCTGTAACCTGCTTCCTGACCTCCCCCTTGCTGAGCGGCGTTGCGGCGCCATCTAGATGTCAGGTGACAGAACGGAGGGAATCATGGGGTTGGATCTGTGCTCAGGATTGTTTCGAGTGTCGTCGCGGCTTGCTGCCAGTGCTCTGCTTTTCGGTGCGGCTGCCTGTACGGCAGGCGCCGATATGCCGCGGGTCGAGCGGTCCGATGTCCATGATTTCCGCGTCATGCAGCTAGCCGGCGGGCTGGATCACCCGTGGGGTCTGGCCTTTCTCCCGGATGGCCGCATCCTCGTTACCGAGCGGGAAGGGGCGCTGCGGATCGTCGGGCCGGACGGGTTGGCGTCTGAACCGGTGCGCGGCACGCCGGAAGTCTATGCCTCTGGCCAGGGCGGTTTGCTCGACGTGGTGCTGCATCCGGATTTTGCCGAGAACCGGCTGGTGTATCTGTCCTTTGCCGGGCGGGGCGACGGTGGCGCCGGAACGGAGGTTGCGCGGGGGCGTCTTGACGGTAATGCCCTGACCGGTCTTGAGGTCATCTTCCGGCAAAACCCGAAGGTCGGCGGCGGACGGCATTTCGGCTCCCGGCTGGTTTTTGCGCCTGACGGCACGCTCTTCATCAGCATGGGCGACCGGGGCAGCCATATGAACGAGGCACAGAATCTCGGCACTCATATCGGCACTGTCGCGCGGATCATGGACGACGGCTCCGTGCCGCCGGACAATCCGTTCGTCGGCCGAGAGGGCGCATTGCCGGAAATCTATTCCTACGGGCACCGGAACGTACAGGGTATGGCGCTGCGGCCGGGCACCGCGACGATCTGGGCGCAGGAGCACGGGCCGCGCGGCGGCGACGAGGTGAATATCCTCCGCCCCGGCCGGAATTACGGCTGGCCCGCGATCACCTACGGAATTGACTACAGCGGTGCGATCATTTCCGACAAGACGGCCGCGCCCGGCATGGAGCAGCCGGTGGTCTACTGGGTGCCGTCCATCGCGCCGAGCGGGATGGAATTCTATGACGGCGACAAATTCCCGAACTGGCGCGGCAATCTCTTTGTCGGCGCGCTGGCGCACATGCATCTCCGACGGTTGGTGCTTGATGGCGACAGGGTCACGGAGCAGGAAATGCTGCTCGAGGGGCTGGAGGAGCGCATCCGCGCGGTGAAGCAGGGGCCGGACGGATATCTCTATGTTCTGACGGACAGCTCCGCCGGCGACTTGCTGCGTCTGGAGCCGATGTAATCGGTTCAGGTTGCCGGCGTTTCGAGGGGTTGGTTCTCCTCACGGCATGGCGGCCCGTCAGATATGCCGCGCGTGACCCGGCGCGCTTACTTCGACATCAGGTATTCGGCCACTGCCTGATAGGCAGGCAACGACGTAGGGTCGATGAAGCTGTTCTGCGCCTTTGGGAATGAGGCGAAGCGTACCAGCACCATCTCAGCCGTGGGGTCCACATAGATCGTCTGCCCGTAAACGCCACGTGCGGCATAGGCTTGATGGGCATTGTGGAAAACCCACCACTGGCTGGTGTAGCTACCCTGCGGGATCGTCGGGAAACCGGCGAACTTTGCCGGATCGCCTCCGGTGCGGATTTTTTGCGCCACCTCCGCCGGAAACAGGCGTTCGCCGTTGTTCACGCCTTCGTTCAGCATGACGAGTCCAAGCCGTCCGAGGTCGCGCAGGCCTGCTGAGAGGCCGCCGCCGGCGAAAGGGACCCCCTTGCCGTCGACCGTCTGGTAGGCATCCTGCTCCATCCCGATCCGCCGCCAGAGCCGTTCCGAGGCGAGATCGGCTACGGACTTGCCCGAGACCCGCGAGATGATCCATCCCAGCATGTCCGCGTTGATTGTCTTGTAGTGGAACTGTTCGCCGTGCTTGCCGTCCGGCTTCACCTGCTGCAGGTACTCCCAATATCCGTCCGGACCATTGTATCCCTCGGGCTTGGGCAGCGGGCTTGCCGCAGCTGAATAGATCCAGATATCTGCTTTGGGGTCGGAGTAGTCCTCGGAATACCGGACGCCGGTGGTCATATCCATGACCTGGCGGACGGTGGCGTTCGCAAAAGCGCTATTCTCGATTTCGGGGATGAGGTCGCGCACCGGAAGTGTTTCGTCCAGGGCGCCTTCTTCGACCAGGATTTGGGCCAGAAGCCCGGTGAGCGACTTCGTCATCGACATGGCTGCATGCTTGCCGTCTTCTCTGAGGCAGCCAAAGTAGCGTTCGTAAACGACCCGCTCCTTATGGATGATCAGTATGCCGTCGGTGTAATTGGCATAGAGCGATTCCTCCCATGTCATCTCGTCGTTGCTGTTCGACGGCTTGAAGGTCAACTTGTCGATTGCCTGCTGTTCGCCGGAGAGTTCCTCAGGTGGAAGATATTGCAGTGAAATGGGGGCGCCGAGTCCGCGGCTGATTTGTTTAGTTGGAAGGAATTCTCGCAGGTGGCAGACCGACCACCGGAGCTTCGGAAAACTGAAATAGTCTGAATCCGGCTGCGTAATCAGCTTGTCGGGCGCGGGCGGGAAACCGTCCATCCAGCCCATTACGCGCGGGTCGGTCTCTCTTGCTGACTGTGCGGTTGCATCAGGTGCCGATGCGAGTGTCACGGCAATCGCTGCAGCTAAAACGATCAGCTTAGAACCTGAAAGTGGCATTGACGAATCCTCCCGTCCAAGTCAGGGCCTGCTCTTGCAAGGGTGTTCTTGATCCTTGTCTGCGGAGCAATTTTCTGGCGCCGGCTATGAGGAATGTACTTCGATTGTTGATGTGGCTGTATATCGGAAAGATATCGTCCGACTGCGTTGTCTCGGCGCCGCTCGAGACGGGTTTTCATGACCGCCGGCCGCTACTGGAGTCGATGCAATCGGTCTCGGTTACCCTTTAAAAGAATCAGGTTGCACCTGCAAGGCGTTGCTGGTGTAACCTTCGCTTTCGGATCGATCCAGGGGAGGCGGTAATGGCGGCACAGACCATAGGTGTGAAGGTCAGCGAGGACTTGCGGGCGCGGCTCAAGAGTGCCGCCGACAGGATCGGCCGCACACCGCACTGGCTGGTGAAGCAGTCCCTCGTCGGCGCCATTGAACGGATCGAGCGCGGCGAGCCGCTGGACGGGTATCTTTCGGGTGATGCCGATCTCGATTTCGAGGATGGTGGGGAGTCGGCCGAGCAGACGCCGCGCCCCTTCCTTGAATTCGCCCAGGGAGTGCAGGCCCAGAGCGTGCTGCGGGCGGCGATCACGGCGGCCTACCGCAAGCCGGAGATGGAATGCCTGCCTTATCTGATCTCCGAGGCGTCCCTGACGCCCGCCAAGAAGCAGGCAGCGGAAAATCTGGCCCGCACTCTGGTCGAGGCCCTGCGTGAGAAGAGTGTGCGTGGCGGCGTCGAGGGGTTGATCCACGAATACGATCTTTCCAGTCAGGAAGGCGTCGCCCTGATGTGCCTCGCCGAGGCACTGCTCCGGATCCCGGATAGGCAGACCCGCGACGCGCTGATTCGCGACAAGATCTCCAACGGCGACTGGAAATCCCATCTGGGTCATTCCCCGTCGATGTTCGTGAATGCCGCGACCTGGGGTCTTGTCGTCACCGGCCGGCTGACCGCGACCCAGAGCGAGGACAGCATGGGGGCAGCCCTGACCAAGATGATCGGGCGCGGCGGCGAGCCGCTGATCCGCAGTGGTGTCGACGTCGCCATGCGGATGATGGGGGAGCAGTTCGTCACCGGGCAGACCATCTCCGAGGCGCTGGCCAACAGCCGGGGGATGGAGAAGAAGGGGTTCCGCTATTCCTACGACATGCTCGGCGAGGCGGCGACGACCGCCGAGGACGCGGCCCGGTATCTGAAGGAATATGAGCAGGCCATCCATGCCATCGGCAAGGCCTCGAAGGGCCGCGGAATCTACGAGGGGCCGGGCATCTCCATAAAACTTTCCGCCCTGCATCCGCGCTACTGGCGGATGAAGCAGGACCGGGTGATGGAGGAGCTGCTACCGATCCTGAAAGGTCTGGCAGAACTTGCCCGCTCCTACGACATCGGCCTCAATATCGATGCAGAGGAGATGGACCGGCTGGAGCTTTCCCTCGATCTGCTGGAAGCGGTCTGCTTCGATCCGGATCTGGCGGACTGGAACGGCATCGGTTTTGTGGTGCAGGCTTATTCGAAGCGCTGCCCCTTCGTGCTCGACTACCTGATCGACTTGGCCCGGCGCAGCGGTCACCGGCTGATGATCCGGCTGGTGAAGGGCGCCTATTGGGACAGCGAGATCAAGCGCGCCCAGGTCGACGGGCTGGAAGATTTCCCGGTCTTCACCCGGAAGATCCACACCGATGTTTCCTACCTTGCCTGCGCCAAGAAGCTGCTGGCGGCGCCGGACGCGGTCTATCCGCAATTCGCCACCCACAATGCCCAGAGCCTCGCCGCCATCATGCAGATGGCCGGGCCGAACTATTATGCCGGCCAGTACGAATTCCAGTGCCTGCATGGCATGGGCGAGCCGCTGTATGAGGAAGTCGTCGGGCGTGACAAGCTGAACCGGCCTTGCCGGGTCTATGCCCCGGTCGGCAGTCACGAGACCCTGCTGGCCTATTTGGTCCGGCGGTTGCTGGAGAACGGTGCCAACACCTCTTTCGTGAACCGGATCGCCGATCCTGCCTTCTCCATTGACGATCTGATCGCCGATCCGGTGGCCGAGGCCCTGAAGATCGAGCCGGTCGGAGCGCCGCATCCGAAGATCAGCGCGCCGCGCACGCTTTACGGCCCGGAGCGGCCGAACGCGCAGGGCCTCGATCTGTCAAACGAACACCGACTGGCCTCGCTTTCCGCCGCTTTGCTCTCCAGCGCGGAGACCTTCTGGCAATCGGCGCCGACGGTGGAGGGCGCCTCCGAGACCGGACCTGTACGCGAAGTGCGCAACCCGTCCGACCGGCGCGATCTGGTCGGCACCGTGCGCGATGCGGACGAGGCCGTGATCGACAAGGCGTTCGAGATCGCCGAGGCAGCGGCGCCGGTCTGGGCGGCGACGGAACCGTCCGAGCGTGCGGCCCTGCTTATGCGGGCCGCCGATCTGATGGAAGCCCGCATGCCGGTGCTGATGGGCATTTGCGTCCGCGAGGCTGGCAAGACCATGGCCAATGCCATCGCCGAGGTGCGCGAGGCCGTCGACTTCCTGCGCTACTACGCGATGGAGGTGGAGGCGAAATTCAACATGGACAGCCACCGTCCGCTTGGGCCGGTGGTCTGCATCAGCCCATGGAACTTCCCGCTGGCGATCTTCACCGGCCAGATGTCGGCGGCGTTGGCTGCTGGCAACCCGGTGCTGGCGAAACCGGCGGAGGAAAGCCCGCTGATCGCCGCCGAGGCGGTCCGGCTGATGCATGAGGCGGGGGTTCCGGCAGGTGTGCTGCAACTGGTTCCGGGCGCGGGAGAGGTCGGCGCGGCGCTGGTCGCGGACAGCCGCGTGCGCGGCGTCATGTTCACCGGCTCTACCGAAGTCGCACGGCTGATCCAGGCGGGTCTCGCCGGGCGTCTTGCGCCGGACGGCACGCAGATCCCGCTGATCGCGGAGACCGGCGGCCAGAACGCCTTGATCGTCGACAGTTCGGCCCTGCCGGAACAGGTCGTCGCCGATGTCATCATGTCCGCCTTCGACAGTGCGGGGCAGCGTTGCTCGGCATTGCGTGTGCTCTGCCTGCAGGAAGATGTCGCCGACCGCATGCTGGAGATGCTGAAGGGCGCCATGCACGAGCTGGCCATCGGCAATCCGGACCGGCTCTCGACCGATGTCGGCCCGGTCATCACGGCGGAAGCGCAGGCGGGCATCCGCACGCATATCGAGAGCATGCGGGAGCGTGGCAACAAGGTCGAGCAGCTCGATCTGCCCGCCGACACACGGCACGGCACCTTTATCCCGCCGACCCTGATCGAGATTGGCAGCCTCGCCGAGCTTGAGCGCGAGGTGTTCGGCCCGGTGCTGCATGTGGTCCGCTTCAAGCGGAAGGGGCTGGATGCACTGGTCGACGATATCAACGCCACGGGTTACGGCCTGACCTTCGGGGTGCATTCCCGGATCGACGAGACCATCGACCGGGTGGCCCGCCGCATCAGGGTCGGCAATGTCTATGTGAACCGCAACATCATCGGCGCCATTGTCGGCGTGCAGCCGTTCGGCGGCCGGGGTCTGTCCGGCACCGGCCCGAAAGCGGGCGGCCCGCTCTATCTCACCCGGCTGCTGGCCCGTCGTCCCTTCAGCTCGGCGATCTCGGACCGGGCGCCGGATGTCGGCCCGGAGCCGGCGCATCAGCTCGAAGCCTGGCTGCGTGAGGCTGGCCGGACGAAAGAAGCGGAGATGACGGCGGCCTATATCGCCCGGTCGCCGCTCGGCACCGATCTCAACCTGCCGGGCCCGGTCGGGGAGCGGAACCGCTATCTCGTCCACCCGAAAGGTCGGGTCGCGGCGATTGCACAGGGAGAGGCCGGTTTGCTGCGGCAGGTCGCTGCCATCCTTGCGGCGGGTGACGAAGCGGTGTTGCAGGAGAACGCGACGGCCAGTGCACTGGTCGGCAGCCTGCCCGCAGATCTGAAGGACCGGGTGCACCTGACACAGGACTGGCACGCCGAGACCGATCTCGCCGCCGTGCTGTTCGAGGGCGATGCGGATGCGCTGATCACCGTGCAGAAGCAGGCGGCGGACAGGGACGGCCCGCTGGTCGGCGTGCAGGGCGTGTCGCCCGCCGGGATCGCGTCGGGCCGGGAGGATTACTGCCTCGACTGGCTGGTCGAGGAGCAATCCGTCAGCATCAACACGGCAGCGGCGGGCGGCAATGCCAGCCTGATGTCGATAGGCTAGGCCAGATTGGCGGCTAAGCGGTTTGGCGGCTAGGCCGCGTATTCCGCGATTGCCTTTTCGTCCCAGACGATCCCGGCGCCGGGCATGTCGAGCGGGCTGACCATGCCGTCTTCGATCTTCGGCCGCTCCGCCAGGATCTCCGCGGCAAGGTCGAACCATTCGAGGATGTGACAGGTCGGCGTCGCCGCCAGCAGGTGCACCGAATGATCCGGGAAGAGATGGCTCGAGACCGGGATATTGTGCGCGGCGGCGAGGCCTGCGACTTCCATCCAGCCCGTGACTCCGCCGATCCGCATGGCATCCGGCATGGCATGGTCGATTGCGCCAGCCTCCAGCATCTTCGCCATATCGCGGGCGCCGTACCAGTTCTCCCCGCTCTGCACCGGCGTCGAGATCGCCGCGCGGACATTGGCGTGTCCTTCGAAATCGTCCCACGCCACAGGCTCCTCGATCCAGGCAATGCCTTCATGGTCGAGCAGATGCATGCGCTTGACGGCTTCCTCGGCGGTGAAGGCCTGATTGAAGTCCATCGCCGTCCAGGCGTCGTCTCCGGCAACCGCCTTGATGGCTCGGGCAACGGCGACATCGACCCTCGGGTCGGGATCGCCCGACTTTACCTTGAAGGCCCGGAAGCCGTCTTTCAGGGAGCGCTCGATGTCCCGGGCAGTCTCCTCCGGCCCCATCTGGCCGAGACTATCATAGACCCAGACCGGACGCGGTTCTGCGCCGAGCAGGGAGGCGAGCGGTAGTCCATGCGCTTTTGCCAGGGCATCCCAGAGCGCCATGTCGATGCCGCCGACGGCGCAGGCCATCAGTCCCGGATATCCGGCGAGACGGGTGCGGGTCTTCAGCATTGTCCAGATGTCGCGCGGCATCAGGGGCTGGCCCTTTATCAGCTCTTCAAGTTCGGAGACCAGGAGAGCGAGGGGGCGGAGGAAGAAGGCGGCATAGGGAAACAGATAGGACGAGCCGGTGACGCCCGCATCGGTCTCGATATCCAGCAGCACCAGCGGTGCCGCGTGCAATGTCCCCGACGCGGTTTTGTGCGGCTGCGGCAGGGGCGCGGTGACAGTGCGAACTCGGAAGCTGCCGATCCTGATGTCTTTCGCGCCGGTCATTGGACGGCCACCCGGTAGGCGGAATTCTGCAAACCCGCGCCCATCCAGCCGCCATCGACGCCGATGGACTGACCGGTGATATAAGAGGCCTTGTCGCTGAGCAGGAAGGATGCAAGTTCCGCGACTTCCTCCGGCTCGCCATAGCGGCCCATCGGGATGCCAACCATCCAGTCGGCGACGGCCGCCTCGTCCTGCACCCCCGCGATCAGCGGCGTGTTGATCGGTGACGGACAAAGCGCGTTGACCCGGATCCTGTGCTGGGCGAGCTCGATGGCGGCGGTCTCCGACAGGTTGATCACCCCGGCCTTGGCGGCGCCATAGGCGGCCCGGTCGGCGCAGCCGCGCACACCGCAGACACTCGCCAGCGTGACGATGGACCCGCCGCTTCCCTGCTCGACCATGACCAGTGCCGCCGCGCGCAGCGTCGAATAGACGCCGGTCAGGTTGATGGACAGGACACGTTCGAATTCGTTTGTGTCGGATTCGAGGATCGGCACCCGGTAGCCGATCCCGGCGCTGGCGACACAGGCATTGAGCCCGCCCATGAACTCCGCCCCGGCCCGGATGGCGATATCCAATGCCGCCGCATCGCGCACATCCGTCGCGGCGGTCATCACCCGGTCGCCGCCGAGACTTGTCTGCGCGTCCGCCAGCGCCTTCTCGTTCATATCCAGCAGGCAGACGGTTCCGCCGTCCGCGAGGATCTTCTTCGCGGTAGCATATCCAATGCCGCTGGCCCCGCCGGTAACCACTGCTTTGATACTCATTATCCGGGCTCCTCCCAATTTTATTGTTGCCTCTATCTTTCCCTGCTTTTTCGAACAGGTCGAGAGCGGTGGCGGTTTCAGTATGCTCGGAGACGCGCATTGCAAAAACAGGACTGATGAAAGACTGTATGCCTCCAATTCCGATAGAGGCACGAGAGGGAGCATCCCATGGAAACCAAAGCCGCCGTTGCATTCCAGGCCGGCAAACCGCTCAGCATCGAGACCGTCACGCTGGACGGCCCGCGCGCGGGAGAAGTATTGGTCGAGATGAAGGCGACCGGCCTCTGCCACACGGACGAATTCACCCGCTCGGGCGACGATCCGGAAGGTATTTTCCCGGCGATCCTCGGTCATGAAGGCGCGGGCGTGGTGGTCGATATCGGACCGGGTGTGACCAGCCTGCAAAAGGGCGATCATGTCATTCCGCTCTACACGCCGGAATGCCGTGAGTGCGAATACTGCCTCAACCCGAAGACCAATCTTTGCCAGAAGATCCGCACCACCCAGGGCGCGGGCCTGATGCCGGACGGTACTAGCCGCTTCTCCATCAATGGCGAGAAGATCTTCCATTACATGGGCTGCTCGACCTTCGCCAATCACTCGGTGATGCCGGAGATCGCGCTGGCGAAAGTCCGCAAGGACGCCCCGTTCGACAAGATCTGCTACATCGGCTGCGGTGTGACCACCGGCGTCGGCGCGGTGGTGAACACGGCCAAGGTTGAGCCGGGCTCAAACGTGGTCGTGTTTGGCCTCGGCGGCATCGGCCTGAACGTGATCCAGGGCGCCCGTATGGTTGGTGCCGACAAGATCATCGGTGTCGACCTGAACCCGGCCCGCAAGGAAATCGCCGAGAAATTCGGCATGACCCACTTCGTCAACCCGAAGGAAGTCGAGGGCGATCTGGTGCCGTATCTGGTGGACCTCACCGGCGGCGGCGCCGATTACAGCTTCGAGTGCATCGGCAACGTGAACACCATGCGCCAAGCGCTGGAATGCGCCCACAAGGGCTGGGGCGAAAGCATCATCATCGGCGTTGCCGGCGCCGGCCAGGAAATCTCCACCCGCCCGTTCCAGCTGGTGACCGGCCGCTCCTGGCGCGGCACCGCCTTCGGCGGCGCACGGGGCCGGACGGACGTGCCGAAGATCGTCGACTGGTACATGGACGGCAAGATCGACATCGACAGCCTGATCACCCACACCATGCCGCTGGAAGACATCAACAAGGGCTTCGACCTGATGCATGCGGGCAAAAGCATCCGCAGCGTCGTGGTTTACTGACCTGCGGATGAGTGACCGGGACAGTCCTGACAGCCGCGTGATCCGCCTCGGCCGGCAGAAACTGGTCGAGGCGGCGGCGAGCGCCGGTGCGGAGCCTGACATCGCCGGGCGGATTTGGCAGGAACTGACGCGGGACGCTGCCTATGAGCGGCGTTTCGACATGGTGCATGTGCTCTATTACATGGGTGCGCTCATCGCC